>JANPKR010000519.1:0-4232 GCA_031426175.1 Hydrogenophaga sp.
GATCGCCGTGGCCAGGCTTTGACGCAAGGCCGCGCGCTCTGGCGCTACGTGCTTTCGTGGCTGTGGTTGCTGCCACCACTGGCTGTGGCCGGGATCATGAAGCTGTCGGGGCAGCAGCTCTCGGTGTTGCTGGTGGGCTGGATCGTGATCTGGGCGCTGCTGTCGCGTTTTCATGCTCAGCGCCAGTTCCTGCACGACGCTCTGGCGGGAACCCGCCTGGTGCACTACAAGCCGGCCGAAGACACCAGCAAACCGCGGCGCTGGTGGAGTTGAAGACATGAGTACCCACCCCGATCGCGAGCCCGTCAACGCGCAGAAGCTGCGCACCGGCGCCTCCCGCATGTGGCACGCTTTCGGTTACTCGCTGGCTGGCTTGCGTTCTGGCTGGGGCGAGACCGCGTTCCGTCAGGAAGCGGTGGCTGCGATCGTCATGGTCCCGGCGGCGTTTTGGCTGGGTCGAAGCTGGGCGGAAACCGCCCTGCTTGCAGGCTCGGTGATGCTGGTCATGATGGTCGAGTTGCTCAACACCGGCATCGAGACGGCCATCGACCGCATCGGTCCGGAGTGGCACGACCTCTCCAAGCGCGCCAAGGACATGGGCAGCGCCGCCGTGCTGCTCAGCCTGCTGCTGTGTGTGGGCATCTGGCTGGCGGCGGCTTGGGCCCGCTGGGCCTGATCATCCAGTGAATCCATGACAAAGCCTGCTTTTTCGCTGTGTGTGTATTGCGGCTCCCGACCCGGGGCCACACCCGCCTTCGCGGAAACGGCGCGCGCCGTCGGCCGGTGGATCGGCGAACACGGCGGCCAGCTGGTGTACGGCGGTGGCCGCAACGGCCTCATGGGCATCGTGGCCGAAGCCACCATGGCTGCGGGTGGTCAAGCCATTGGCATCATTCCGAAAGCGCTGGTCGAGCGGGAGTGGGCTCACCACGGTTGCACCGAGTTGCATGTCGTGGACAACATGCACGAACGCAAACGGATGATGGCCGACAAAGCCGACGCTTTTCTGGCCCTGCCAGGTGGCATTGGCACGTTTGAAGAATTCTTTGAGGTCTGGGCCTGGCGCCAGCTCGGCTACCACGACAAGCCGGTCGGCCTGCTCAACGTGGCGGGTTACTACGATGGTTTGATGGCCTTCATGCGCACCGGGGTCGAACAGCAGTTCATGGGTCTTGCGCAAATGGAGCTGATCCGTGTCGGCAGCGATGTTGGCGAACTGCTGCCGGAACTCGTGCAGGCTGCCGGCATGGCGCCAGGCGCCCGCATCGAAGCGATCTAGGAACCCGATCGGCTCAGACGGCGGTCTCGTCCTCTTCCCCGGTGCGGATGCGCACCACACGCTCGACCGAGGTCACGAAGATCTTGCCGTCGCCGATCTTGCCGGTACGAGCCGCGCGAATGATCGCGTCCACACAACGTTCCACGTCAGCCGTCTTCACCACCACCTCGACCTTCACCTTGGGCAGGAAGTCCACCACGTACTCCGCGCCGCGGTAAAGCTCGGTGTGACCCTTTTGGCGCCCGAAGCCCTTGACCTCGGTCACGGTCAGACCCGTCACACCCTGCTCGGCCAGCGCCTCGCGCACTTCTTCCAGTTTGAAAGGCTTGATGACGGCTGTGATCTGCTTCATGGGGTGTCTCCAGGGCTTGGCTTGTGGGAAAGGGTGTTGTGAATTCATTATGCCCAAGGGCCTTCACGCCGTTCGTACACTGTGCAGTCAACCCAACCGCCCGCACATGAATTCAACCGCCCTGCCCCGCCACGTCCCCGTCACCGTTGCCTACCGTGGCAACCATCCGGAAAACATCCACCACGGCTCACTCGCGGTGGTGAACGCAAAGGGCCAACTGCTGGCGAGCGTGGGCGATGTGGACTCACCGCTGTTCACGCGCTCATCGCTCAAACCCTTTCAGGCGATGCCGCTGATTGCGCAGGCGGCCGATCGTTACGACCTGAGCGACGCCGATGTGGCACTGCTGTGCGCCAGCCACAGCGGTGAGCCCATGCACGTGGAGCGCGCGGCGGCGCTGCTGGCGAAGATCGGTGCGGGCGAATCAAGCCTGGCCTGTGGCACCCACCTGCCCTACTTTTTCAGCACCAACGGCCTCACGCCCGAGCCCGGCGCGCGTTTCAACCGCCTGCACCACAATTGCTCCGGCAAACACACCGGCATGCTGCTGCTGGCCCATTCGCTGGGTGCGTCGCAGGGCGGGTATCTCGACACAAGCCACGCCGTGCAAATGGAAATTGCGCGCTGCGTGAGCCACTTCGCTGGCGTGCCGGTTGCACAACTGGTGCGCGGCACCGATGGCTGCAGTGCGCCGAATTACGCCCTGCCCCTGCGTACATTGGCCCATGCTTTCGCTCGTTTGACGCTGGTTGAGCCCGATGCGGTTTACGGCAAGGCACCATTGCGTATCGCCCGTGCCATGAGCCAGTACCCCGAACTGGTGAGCGGCCAGGGTCGCAACGACCTGACACTGATGCGCGCGGGGCGCGGCGACTGGGTGAGCAAGGTGGGGGCCGACGGTGTGCAGGTGCTTGCGAGCTTCAGCCGTGGCATCGGCATTGCGGCCAAGATGAGCGACGGGCAACTGGAACCGCTGATGGTGGCGTTTGTTTCGGCGCTGGACCAGCTGGACTGGCTTGACGCCGAGAGCCGCCAGGCACTGGTCAGCCTGATCCCGCCCCCACTCAAAAACGCCGCCGGCATCGAGGTCGGCGAGATGTGCGCCGTGCTCGAACTGCGCGCGGCCTAAGCCCGGTACTTGCTCGTGATCGGGTAACGCCAGTCCTTGCCGAAACTGCGGTGGGTCACGCGGATGCCCACCGGCGCCTGGCGGCGCTTGTACTCGTTGATGCGGATCAGCCGCACCACCTTGTCCACGTCGGCGCGGTCAAACCCGGCCGCCACGATGCTGTCGGGACTCTGGTCGTTTTCCATGTAGCGCTCGATGATCGCGTCGAGCACCGGGTACTCGGGCAGGCTGTCCTGGTCTTTCTGGTCGGGGCGAAGCTCGGCGCTCGGCGGGCGCACGATGATGCGCTCGGGAATCGGATTGGCGCCGGTGCCATAAGGGTCGTGCGCGTTGCGCCAGCGGGCCAGCTTGAAGACCATGGTTTTGGCCACGTCCTTGATCACCGCGAACCCGCCCGCCATGTCGCCGTAGAGCGTGCAGTAGCCGGTGGCCATCTCGCTCTTGTTGCCGGTCGTCAGCACGATGCTGCCGAACTTGTTGGACAGCGCCATGAGCAAGGTGCCGCGGATGCGCGCCTGCAGGTTTTCTTCTGTCGTGTCTTCGGGCAGGCCGGCGAATTCGCTGGCCAGGCTGGCCTTGAAGGCCTCGAACTGCGGCGCGATGCCGATCTCGTCGTAGCGCACCCCAAGTCGCGCGGCCATGTCGCGCGCGTCGATCCAGGAGATGTCGGCCGTGTAGGGCGACGGCATCATCACCGTGCGCACGCGGTCCTTGCCCAGCGCATCCACCGCGATCGCCAGCACCAGCGCCGAGTCGATGCCACCCGACAAGCCGAGGATCGCGCCGGGAAACCCGTTCTTGCCCAGGTAGTCGCGAACCCCCAGCACCAGCGCATGCCACAGGTCGGCTTCGGGGCTGTGTGCGCGGTCGGTCTCGGCGGTGATCTTCCAGTCCGCACCCTGCTGTGCGAAGGCCGCTTCGAACAGCGTCTCTTCAAAACTCACCGCTCGCCCGGCCAGCGATCCATCGGCCGCCAACACGAAGCTGCGGCCCTCGAACACGATCTCGTCCTGCCCCCCCACGAGGTGCGCATACACCAACGGCAAGCCGGTGGCCTGGCAGCGCGCGCGCATGGCGGCTTCGCGGTCGCCGCCCTTTCCGGCGTGGAACGGCGAAGCGTTGATGACCGCCAGCAGCTCGGCACCGGCGGCTTTTGCGTCCGCAGCCGGCACGTCGAACCACGCGTCTTCGCAGATCAACAGGCCCACGCGCACGCTTTGGCCGTCATTGCCGGCCACGTCGAACACGCAGGTGTCATGACCGGGCACAAAGTAACGGCGCTCGTCGAACACCTGGTAGTTGGGAAGCTCGCGTTTGGCGTAGGTGTGGGTCACGGCGCCAGCGTGCAGCACGCTGGCGGCGTTGTGCAGATGGGCCACCGACACGCTGCGTTCGCGCCGTTGGCCAGTCGCCAGTCCGGGACGGGCGGGATGTCCCACCACGATGTGCAGGCCTTTGAGGTGGGCGGTGCC
>JANPKR010000520.1:0-2918 GCA_031426175.1 Hydrogenophaga sp.
TGAAACACCACGGATACGCCGTGGCCGTGACCGGCGAACACTGATCGCTCAACGCCCATGTCCGTTCCGCATCCCTTGCGCAGACCCACACCCGCTCTGTCGTCCATCGCCGGACGCATCGCGTCGGGCGCGGGCGCGTACGGCTATGCGCAGGCGGTCAGCATCGGCACGCAGCTGGTGTCATTGCCGCTGTTCCTGCATCACTGGGACATGGCCACCTACGGCTACTGGCTGGCACTCACTGCACTGCCGTTCTATTTGTCGCTGGCCGACGCCGGCATCTCCACCGCGTCGAGCAACCAGATGATCGGCCTGATCGCGCAGGGCCAGAAAGCGCGGGCGGCCGAGGTGTTCCAGAGCGCGGTGGCGTTCCTGTTGTTTGTCTCGCTGCTGGTCCTGCTCGTCGTGGGTACCACCCTCCTGCTGCTGCCGTCCAGCCTGCTGGCCGCGCCGCAATGGAAAACGGTGCTCATGCTGCTGTCCGTGACCGTGGTGCTCAGCCTTTTCTGCAGCCTGGCCGAGGTGGTCTACAAGGCCACGGGCGGCTACGCAGCGGGCACCTACCTGGTCACCACCGGCCGCTTGGTCGACGGGGCTGGCGGCCTGACCGGGCTGGTGCTCACGCAGAGTTTCATCGGCGTGGCCTCCGGCGCGCTGCTGGCCCGCCTGGCCTGGACGCTGCTGGCCATCGGGCTCAGTCAGCGACGCACCGACTTCTTGCGCTGGGGCGTGCGCCGCGCCAACCTGGCCGACATCCGGCGGGCCGCCAAACCGGGCATGCTGTTCCTCTCGCTCTCGCTGACCAACGCGCTGAGCCTGCAAGGCTTCACCTTGCTGGTGGCGGCCACCCTGGGCCCGGCCGCCACCGCCGTGTTCAACACCTACCGCACCGTCGCACGCATCGTGGTGCAGGTCACCAACGCGCTGAGCAACCCGCTGTGGCCGGAACTCACCGCCCTCAAAGGGCAGCAGGACGACGGCGCCTTCTGGCGGCTCTACCGCCGCGCCAACCGCCTGGGTCTGCTGATCGCCGCCGCGGGCGCGCTGGCGGTGTACCTGGTGGCACCGTGGCTGCTGGACCTCTGGACCCACGGCCAGATTCCTTTCACCGCCGCCAGCATGGCGCTGTTCCTGTTCTATGCGGCCGTGTGCTCGGCCACCCAGATTCCGCGCGTCGTGCTCATGGCCATCAACCGCCATGGGGGTCTGGCATGGCAGAGCCTGGTGGCCGCCGTGGTCTCGCTCGGCGTGGCGTGGCTGGCCTGGCGCAGCGCCGGCATGACCGGTGTGGTGGCCGCCATGGTGCTGGGCGAAGCGCTGGTCTGGTTCACCGCCATGCGCGCTGTGCACCGCTTGCGCACCCCGAGGCCCACCGCATGATCGCTGACCTGAACCACGCCTCACCACCCGACACCGTGCATGACGTTGTCATCGTCGGTGGCGGCACGGTGGCCCTGTTGCTGGCCGTGCTGCTGGAGCGCCAGGGCCAGCGCGTGATGGTGCTGGAGACCGGCGGCGGCAGCTTTGAAGCGCCCTCGCAAGCACTCAACGACGCCACCGTGACCGGTCGGGCCCACACCGGCATTGCCGTGGCGCGCGGGCGCGCGCTGGGGGGCACCTCCAACCTCTGGGGTGGCCAGCTCACCGGTTTCGTGCCGTCCGACTTCGAAGCACGCCCGGGCGTGGCCGACGCACCCTGGCCCATCACTTACGAAGACCTCCTGCCCTGGTACGAGGCCGTGGCCAAAGAACTGCGCCTGGCCGATGTGCTCGATGAAACAACACCGCAGGCGCACAAGCTCTTTGGCGACCATTACCCCGACATTCCCGGCTTCACCTTGTTCCTCACGCGCTGGCTCAAGGAACCCGCCCTGGCCCGGTACTTCCACGAGCGTCTGAAGAATTCGCCCTCGCTCATCGTCTTGCTGCATGCCCACGCGACCGGCCTTGACCTGGACCCCGACGGCAAGCGCATCAACGCGGTTCGTGTGTCGGAGCCCGACGGCACCACCACCACCATCCGCGGCCAGCGCTTTGTGCTGGCCAACGGCACCATCGAAATCGCCCGCCTGCTGCTGGCCAGCGCGGCCGAACAACCCGGGGTCCCCTGGGCCCGCAACGCATGGGTGGGCGCGGGCTTTCAAGACCACCTGGAGATGCGGGGCGCCCGGGTGCACCTGATGGACAAACCCCGCTTCCTGCGCACCTTCCAGAACATCGTGCTGGGTGGCCACAAGTACCAGCCCAAGCTGCGGCTGAACACCGGCGCAGCCAGCGCCGGCAACGACGCGGCGCTCAATGTCACCGGCTACTTCGCGTTCGAGTCCAGCATCGCCGAACACCTGCAGCATCTGAAAGTGCTGGTGCGGTCGCTGATGCGCGGCGGGCTGCCAAAGCAGGGACTTGGTGACCTGGTGCGCCACATCCGGGGCATGGGCAGTGCCTGGGTGCCGATGATCGTGCAGTACCTCAGGCACCACCGCATCTACAACCCGGGCGACCGCGGTGTCTGGCTGGTCATGCACGCCGAACAACTGCCGCGCCACGACAGCCGCATCACGCTCGACGCCCAGCGCAAAGACCGCTACGGCATGCCACTGGCGTCGCTCGACTGGCGCATCGGCGGCCAGCCCGAGGTGCGCGCCATGGCCGCGTTTGTGCGCCGCATCGGCGACAGCCTGCTGGCAGCCGGGCTGGCCCGAGTGGAGATCGACGCGATGCTCGACACCGAAGACATCGGCGTCCTGGACCACGCCCGCGACACCTTCCACCAGTGCGGCGGTGCGCGCATGGGCCACAACGCCGGCGACGGTGTGGTCGACAGCGATCTGCGCGTGTTCGGCACCAGCAACCTCTTCGTGGCCGGTGCCGCCGTGTTCCGCACCTCCAGCTACGCCAACCCCACCTTCACCGCGATG
>JANPKR010000521.1:0-2864 GCA_031426175.1 Hydrogenophaga sp.
GGCATGGACCACCGCTTCCTCATCGACACCCCGCTCATGTGGATCGACAAAGCCGCCACCTGGCGCCTGGCCGAAACCCTGGGCGGCAAAACCCTGGTGGACCTGATCGTGGAACACACCCACACCTGCTACCTCGGCGACCGCGAGCACCGGCATGCGTGGGGGTATGGGTGCGGGAGCTGCCCGGCTTGTGAGTTGCGGGCGCGCGGGTGGTTGGGGTATGCGGGCGCCCACGCCTGAGGCTTTTCGCGGCGCTATGCGCGCCGCTCTTGAAGTGAGTGCGCAGCGCCAGCCGCTCGCACCATCGGCTGACGCTCGCGCCGTCTTTGAAGGCGGGCGACCTGCTCATCGAGCTGGACGCCACCACGACACAGGCCGACACCGAGCGTGTGGTGGGCGAGCAGGCCGTGGCGCTGCTGCAAGTGGCGCGTGGCAGGGCGCTGCTTGAGTCCCTGCAGTCGACGAAAGAGCCCCGACTCACACGACCCACCGGTGTCGACGACGCGCGCTATCTGGAGGCGCAGCGTTTGCTGGCTGGGCAACACGCCGAATACACAGCGCGTCTGAGTCGCATCACCGCCGATACCGCGCGGCGCGAGGCCGAACTGCGCTCCACCCAGGCGCTGGTGCGCAAGCTGGAGCAGACGCTGCCCATTGCCCAGCAGCGTGCAGATGACTTCAAGAATCTGGTGGACCAGAACTTCGTCTCACGCCACGGCTACCTGGAGCGAGAGCAGGTGCGCATTGAACAAGAGGCCGACCTGGCCAACCCGCGCAGCCGGCTGCGCGAGACGGAAGCCTCGCTGCGCGAGGTGCAAGGCCAACGCCAGGCCTTGATGGCCGAGACCCGCCGCGCCACGCTGGACAGCACCACCGAAGCCCAGCAGCGCCTGGACGCGCTGGGCCAGGAATGGAAGAAGGCCGACTCACGCGGCAAACTCATGCGCCTGACCTCACCCGTTGACGGCACGGTGCAGCAGCTCGCGGTGCACACCGAAGGCGGCGTGGTCACCGAGGCACAGCCGCTCATGGGGATCGTGCCCAGCGACAACCCGCTGGAGGTGGAGGCCTTCTTCGAGAACAAGGACATCGGCTTTGTGAAAGCCGGGCAAGAGGCCGTGGTGAAGATAGAAACCTTCCAGTACACCAAGTACGGCACGCTGGATGCCGAAGTGGCCACCGTCTCGCACGACGCCATCAACGACGAGAAGCGCGGGCTGATCTATTCAAGCCGGGTGCATTTGCCCAAGACCACGCTGATGGTGGACGGCACCGAGGTCAGTCTGTCGCCGGGCATGGCCGTCACCGTTGAGGTGAAAACAGGGCGCCGGCGGGTGATCGAGTATTTCTTGGCGCCGCTGCTGCAACACACCAGCGAGAGCCTGCGCGAACGGTGAGTTGTTCCGTTCGGGCTGAGCCTGTCGAAGCCTCATGGTTATTGAAATTTACCCGTTCTTGATAATTATCAGAAATGGGTAAAATTTAATAAACCAGATTGAAGGAACCCCAACCATGGTTGCCACGGATGTTTTTCACCGCAAGACCTACGCGGCATTGATGGCCGATCAGTTGCTCAAGCCATCAGCCTTGCAGACCAATGTGCGATCGGGCGTCTTTCTCTCGGGCATCCGCCGCGTGGGCAAAACGACATTCCTGCGCCAGGATCTGGTGCCGGCGCTGGAAGCGCGTGGTGCGCTGGTGATTTATGTGGACCTCTGGGCCGACCGCACCAAGAGCCCGGCGATGCTGGTGCACGAAGCCGTTCGAGAAACGCTTGTACAGCTGCAGACGCCGGGTTCCGGACTGTTGCAGCGATTCAAGGCCATCAACCTCGGTGCAGCGGGCTTCACATTCGGATTTCAGGTTGAAAGCGTTGGCGCCAAGGGTGGGGTTACCTTGGCGCAGGCTTTTGAAGAACTTGTCACCAAGGCCGGTGTGGATGTTGTGCTCATTGTTGACGAAGTTCAGCAAGCGACCGGCTCGGAAGAGGGGCACAGCCTGCTCCACGCACTCAAGGCCGCTCGCGATGCGGTCAATTCCAAGCCTGGAATGCCCGGGCATTTCCTGTTTCTGGGGACCGGCTCGCACAAGTCGCTCATTACCGACATGGCCACGCGCCGCTCGCAGCCATTCACAGGTGCATTGGCCACCCCTTATGAGGTGCTTGGGCGGGACTTCGTGGCGTGGCAGCTCGCCCGCATCGGTGCAACCCCGGGGGTCGTGTTGCCCAGCGTTGAATCGGCTTGGGAAGGGTTCCAGACCATGGGCCACCGCCCCGAAGAGTTGCTCAAGGCCCTGGTGCAGTTGCAGACCGCAGCCATCCCGCCAGACCAGGCATTTCCCATCATTTGTGCCACGTTGGCAGGGGCGGCCGCTGACGTAGAGCTGCGCGCCATTGACGAGTTTGGCGAGCTGGGCAAAGCCATCTTTGCGCGCATCGCAGCGGGAAAGGAAGATGGCGTTTCAGGCTTGTTTGGAGCCGAGGCGCTGGCGGAGTACGCGCAGCGCACGCAGGGGCCAGTTGAAGCGCCTCAAGTGCAGAACCTGGCCGACAAAATGATTGCGGCCAATTTGATCGCACGCCCGGGCCACGGCATTTACACCGTGGCAGATCCGTTCGTGCGCAAGGTCTGGATGGACCGCGCGGCGCTGTTGCTCGAAAGCCCGGTTCACGCCGCCGCAGGCGCACCCACTACCAAGCGGTAACGCGCCTCTCCCGACGCATCCGGCGTGAACGTCCACTGCGTTGCGTGAAACGCCGCCACGCCCGGCCGGTGGGCAATCGACACCAGCGCGCCGTTGCTCTCTTTCACCAGGGCTTGCAGCCTTGCATACAGCGTGGCTTCGGCCGCTTCGTCCAGTGC
>JANPKR010000522.1:0-1759 GCA_031426175.1 Hydrogenophaga sp.
TTCACGCGCCACCGTGCAGGCCGTGTTCGGTGGTACCAACTGGAGCACACCGGTGTTCGGTGCCACCAACGACTACCTGGAGGCGCGCGATTGGCCCCTGGCTTCCGGGCGACTCTTCGAGACTGGCGAAGTGCAGGGCGCTGCCAAGGTGGTGCTGATCGGTCAGACCGTGGCCCGCGAACTGTTCGGCGACCAGGACCCGGTGGACCAGGTGATCCGGCTGCGCAACGTGCCCATGACGGTGATCGGTGTGCTGGAACGCAAGGGGCAGAACTCGTGGGGCTCAGACCAGGACGACGTGGCCATCGTGCCCATCAGCACGTTTCGCAACCGCGTGCAGGGCGACGCCGCGGGCCGACTCAAGCGCGTGGGCAGCATCTCGGTGAAGGTGCGCGACGGCCACGACATGAAAGCCGCCGAAGACAACATCCGGGAGCTGCTGCGCCAGCGCATGCGCGTGCAGAGCGGGAGCGACGAGCCGTTTCGCATCCGCAACCTCACCGAAACGCTGCAGGCGCAAGAAGCCTCCAGCCAGGTCATGACGCTGTTGCTCTCGGCCGTGGCCGGCGTGAGCCTGATCGTGGGCGGCATCGGCATCATGAACATCATGCTGGTGAGCGTGACCGAGCGCACCCGCGAGATCGGCTTGCGCATGGCGGTGGGCGCGCGCGGGCGCGACATCCTCACGCAGTTCCTGATCGAGGCCATTTCGCTGAGCCTGATGGGCGGTGCCATCGGTGTTTTGCTGGGCGCGATCGCCACCTGGGCGGTCGGCCAGTTTGCTGGCTGGCAGGTCAGCATGACGCTCACTTCCATTGTTCTGGCGGCGGGCTTCTCGGCGATGGTGGGCGTGTTCTTCGGTTTTTACCCGGCGCGCCGCGCGTCAAGGCTGCTGCCAATCCAGGCCCTGCGGCATGAGTGATCGCGGCGGGTCCCGTGCGTCGGTTGGCTAATCGGCCAGCGGTGCGTAGAGACTGAAGCAGAACGTGGCGCCCTTGCCGGGTTCGCCAGTGGCTGCCATGCCCCCGCCGTGGCGCTGAACGATGCGCAGCGAGGTGGCCAGGCCGATGCCCAGACCCGCAAACTCGTGCGGCATGTGCAGCCGCTGAAACGGCTGGAAGAGCTTGCTGGCGCGGGCCATGTCGAAACCCGCGCCGTTGTCGTTCACGCAAAAACGCGTCTGGCCATCGACCTCCTGCGCGTAGACCCTTATCACCGCCTGCGGCGTCTTGGCGGTGTATTTCCAGGCGTTGTTCAGCAGGTTCTGCATCAAGGCTTCGATCAGCGGTGGATCGGCCATGGCGTTGAGGTCGGGTGCAATCTCCCAATGCACATGGCGCTGCGGGTCGGCGCTGGCGAACTCGTCCAGCAGGCGGCTGGCGATGTTGCTGATGTTGACGGGCTTGCGCTGCAACTCACCGCGCGAGAACTGCGAGAGGGTGAGCAGGCCATCGATCAACTCGCCCATCTTTTTGCTGGCGCCCATGATGCGCTCCAGGTGGGCCAGACTGCCCCCGTCGAGCTTGGGGTTGTCTTCGCGCAGGGCCTGGGCGAAACCGTTGATGATGCGCAGCGGTGAGCGCAGGTCGTGCGCCACGGCGTAGGAGTAACTCTCCAGCTCGTCGTACGCAGCCTTCAGGGCGCGCGTGCGTTCATCGATGCGTTGCTCCAGGGAGGCATTGAGTTGTCGAATTTCCATCTGGCTGCGCATGCGCTCGGTCACGTCGCGCATCACGCCCAGGGCGCGCACAGCGCGGCC
>JANPKR010000523.1:0-13483 GCA_031426175.1 Hydrogenophaga sp.
ACCTCATTGGCATCACCGTGGTCGAACTGCACTTCCCCAAGTTCAACGATGGCCGCGCATTCAGCCAGGCCTTCCTGCTGCGTCGCCGCCTGGGCTTCACCGGCCAGATCCGCGCGACCGGCGACGTGCTGATCGACCAGCTGGTCCAGATGCAGCGCAGTGGCTTCACGCAGGCTGTGTTGCGCGACGACCAGAACCTGGCCCACGGCCAGGCGCTGCTGGCGCACTACCCCACCTTCTACCAAGGCGATGCGGTGCACACCGCGCCCCATTTCGCCAACGCCTGACAGCGCACAGAGCAACAGTCATGACCGCTTTAGCCCTCTACGACAAACCATCGCCCGACTTTGCCGCCAAGGTCGCGCGCAGCATCGGCCTGCTGCGCGAAGCCGCAGCGCGCCATCCGAAGTTGACCCAAGCTTCCAGCCTCGGTGCCGAAGACATGGTGGTCACGCACCTGCTGCACTTGGCCGATATCGACGCCAGCGTCTTCGTGCTCGAAACCGGCAAGCTGCACGCCGAGACGCTCGCACTGATTCCCCGCATCGAACGGCGCTACGGCATCAGCGTGCAGGTGTTTCGCCCCAAGCAGGAATCCGTGATCCACTTCGTTCGCAAGAACGGCGAAGAGGCGATGTACCAGAGCCTCGAACTGCGCAAGGCCTGCTGCGACATCCGCAAGATGGAGCCGCTCGCCCGTGCGCTCGCCGGGCACGACTGCTGGATCACCGGTCTGCGCCGGGAGCAGTCCAACGCGCGTGCCGAGGTGGGTGAATTCATTCAGGAAGCCGAGCGCGTCAAGGTCAGTCCCATCGTCGATTGGGCGTGGGGCGACGTGTGGCACTTCATCGGTCTGCACGGCCTTGACTACAACGCGCTGCACGACCAGTTTTTCCCCAGCATCGGCTGCGCCCCCTGCACGCGCGCCATCAGCGTCGGCGAAGATTTCCGCGCTGGCCGCTGGTGGTGGGAACAGGAAAGCGCCAAGGAATGTGGCCTGCACGTGCAGCCCGCCACATCCTCACTTGTGCCTCCCCTCGTGTCCTCCATCGAACGGACCCCCTCATGAACGCCCGCACCGAAACCGCCGTGATCCAGACCGCCCTGCAACACGCCAGCGACCACCACCTGAGCAACGCCCACCTGGATGCGCTGGAGGAAGAAACCATCTTCATCCTGCGCGAGGTGGCTGCCGCCTTCGAGCGCCCGACCCTGCTCTTCTCCGGCGGCAAGGACTCGCTGGTCATGCTCAAGTGCGCCGAAAAGGCGTTTGGCGCGGGCCGCATTCCTTACCCCCTGTTGATGATCGACACCGGTCACAACTTCCCCGAGGTCACCGCCTTCCGCGACATGCGCGCCAAAGAGCTGGGCGCCGAGCTGATCGTGCGCAGCGTTGAGGATTCCATGGCGCGCGGCACCGTGCGCTTGGCGCATCCGGGCGAAAGCCGCAATGTGCACCAATCGGTCACGCTGCTGGAAGCGATCGAAGAATTCCGCTTCGACGCGTTGATCGGTGGCGCGCGCCGTGATGAGGAAAAGGCCCGCGCCAAGGAGCGCATCTTTTCCCACCGCGACAGCTTCGGCCAGTGGCAACCCAAAGCCCAGCGTCCCGAGCTCTGGACCCTGTTCAACACCCGGCTGCAACCCGGCGAGCACTTTCGCGTGTTCCCCATCAGCAACTGGACCGAGCTTGATGTGTGGCAGTACATCGCCCGCGAAAACATCGCCCTGCCCTCGATCTACTACACGCACCAGCGCGAGGTGGTGGACCGCCGCGGCTTGCTGGTGCCGGTGACCGAACTCACCCCACCACGCGATGGCGAAACCGTGCAGGTGCGCGACGTGCGCTTTCGCACCGTGGGCGACATCACCTGCACCTGCCCGGTAGAGAGTCTGGCCGCCACCGCCGACGACATCGTGATCGAGACGCTGGCCGCGGAAGTGAGCGAGCGTGGCGCCACGCGCATGGACGACAAGACGTCCGACGCTTCCATGGAAAAGCGCAAAAAAGATGGCTATTTCTGAAGCCCACCCGACACCGGACAACGACATGACCACATTTGCTCCCCAGGCCACTGCGCGCCAAACGGCCACCGGACCCATCGACACACGTTCTGCCCTGCGCCTCATCACCTGCGGCAGCGTCGACGACGGCAAGAGCACGCTCATCGGCCGCCTGCTGGTCGACAGCAAGGCTGTGCTGCAAGACCACCTGGCCGGCGTGCAGCGCCACGGCCAGACGGACCTTGCGTTGCTGACCGACGGTCTCTCGGCCGAGCGCGAACAAGGTATCACCATCGACGTGGCTTACCGCTACTTCAGCACCGAAGCGCGCAAGTTCATCATTGGTGACGCACCGGGCCACGAGCAATACACACGCAACATGGTGACCGCCGCGTCCAGCGCCGATGCCGCTGTGGTGCTGGTCGATGCGACCAAACTGGCCTGGGCCGATGCCGCGCTCAAGCTGCTGCCCCAAACCCGCCGCCACAGTTTGCTGCTCAAACTGCTGCGTGTGCCCTCGGTGGTGTTCGCCATCAACAAGCTTGACGCGGTGGAAGACAGCACCGTGGCGTTCAAACACATCGGTGCCGCACTGCACGCATTCGCCGCACAAGCGGGCATCCCGGTCACCGCCGTGGTGCCGATCTCGGCGCTCAAGGGCTGGAACGTGGTTGACGCCAGCGAGCAGACCGGCTGGTGCGGCTACAGCGGCCCTACGCTGCTGGAGATTCTCGAAGGCCTGCCAGTCACCCCGGCCGACAGCACGCTCCCGTTCGCGTTTGCAGTTCAATGGGTGGAAAAGTTCAGCAGCTCCGCCGATACGTCACAGGGCCGCCGCGTCTTCTGGGGTCGCGTGGCCACCGGTGGTGTGCAGGCTGGCCAGAGCGTGCGCATCATGCCCAACGGCCAGTCCGCTGTGGTGGCCCAGGTGCTCAACCATGTGCGCCAGCCGCAAGCCGTGCTGGCCGGGCACAGCGCCGGTATCGTGCTCGACCGCGAAGTCGATGTCTCTCGAGGTGACTGGCTGCTGGCGGAAGACGCGGACGGCTCGCTGCCGGACAGCCGCGAAATCCGAGCCACCGTGGCTTGGCTGGACGACGAGACTCTGGTGCCGGGCCGACTCTACTGGGCGTTGCACGGCCACCGCTGGGTCAAGGCCAAGATCAAGCGCATCGTGCACCGCCTCGATATCCACACCCTGGTCGAAGAAGACGCCACCCAGCTCGAGCCCAATGCGATTGGCCACATCGAACTGACGCTGCAGGAACCGCTGGTCACTCTGCCATTTGCGAAATCCCGGTCGCTGGGTTCTCTGGTGCTGGTGGACACCGCAAGCCACCGCACGGCAGGGGCTTTGCTGGTCCAGTGACGGCCTCGCGCAACCGGGCAACCACCCCATCCCCTTAACTCGTGTCATGGCAAGGGCCATGGCCCGGCCCGCCCTTGCCGGAGACCCTAAAATCACGGCTTCCACCGATTCCCAAGACCACCATGACCCACGTTGTCACCGAAGCCTGCATCCGCTGCAAATACACCGATTGTGTGGACGTTTGCCCCGTGGACTGTTTCCGCGAAGGCCCCAACTTCCTCACCATCGATCCGGACGAATGCATCGACTGCGCGGTCTGTATCCCTGAATGCCCGGTGAGCGCGATCTATGCCGAAGAGGACCTTCCCAAAGACCAGCTGCACATGACCAAGCTCAACGCCGATCTGGCGCAGTTGCCGGGGTGGAAAAGCATCACCAAGCGCAAAGCTCCCCTGCCGGACGCCGACGATTGGAAAGACCGTACCGGCAAACTGCCAGAGCTCCTGCGCTGAGCGGCATGGCGCACGACGGCCCCATGGAGGTCGATGCGGTCGTCATCGGCGCTGGCCCGGTTGGCCTGTTTCAGGTGTTTGAACTGGGCTTGTTGGAGATCAAAGCCCACGTCATCGACTCTCTACCGTTTCCTGGCGGTCAACCCGCCGAGCTCTACCCTCACAAACCCATCTACGACATCCCGGGGATTCCGGTCTGCACCGGGCAGGAGTTGGTGAACAGCCTGCTCAAGCAGATCGAACCTTTCGGCGCCACCTTCCACCTTGGGCAAGAAGTCAGCACTGTGGAAAAGCAGCCGGATGGCCGCTTCTTTGTGGCCACCGCCAACGGCACGCGCTTCCTCACCAAGACCCTGTTCATCGCAGCCGGCGTTGGTGCTTTTCAGCCGCGCACACTCAAGCTTGACGGCATTGAAGCGTTTGAAAACGAACAACTTTTCTACCGGGTCAAATCGCCCGACGCCTGGGCTGGACGCGACATCGTCATCGTGGGCGGTGGCGACACTGCGCTGGAATGGGCTGCGACTCTCGCTGAACAACGACCCAGCGCAGATGCAGGCGTGACCCTGATTCACCGGCGCGATGTTTTTCAAGCCGCCCCCTCGAACATCGATCGCATGCGTGAGCTCTGCGAGCGGCGCAAGATGCGGTTCATGATCGGCCAGCCCACAGGTTTTGATACCGAGGGCGGACGCCTCACTGCATTGCAAGTCACCGATTCGCTGGCAAAGACCCACACCGTCGCCCTCGATGTGTTGCTGGTGTTCCTGGGCCTCTCACCCAAGCTCGGTCCGATCACCGAGTGGGGCATCGACATCGAGCGCAAGCAGCTCATGGTGGACACCGAAAAATTCTCCACCAGCGTGCCTGGCATCTTTGCAGTGGGAGACATCAACACCTACCCTGGCAAGAAAAAACTCATCTTGTCCGGCTTCCATGAAGCCACGCTCGCGGCCTTCGGTGCGGCGTCTTTCGTGTTCCCTGACAAGAATGTGATGCTTCAGTACACAACCACCAGCACCCAGTTGCACAAGGTGCTGGGTGTCTCGCCGACAACACTCGGCTGAGCGAGAGATATTTCGATCAATTCGGGCAGCCTGACAGAAACTGAAAAATTCAACGCTATAATTTGAGGCTGTTCCCTGATAGCTCAGTCGGTAGAGCGACGGACTGTTAATCCGCAGGTCCCTGGTTCGAGTCCAGGTCGGGGAGCCACCCAACACCCACTCAAAGGCCTTCTTTCGAAGGCCTTTGTTGTTTCTGCCTCTTGTCTTTGCTCCCTTTATGCACCCCACGAGCATTCAACTGGTTCGCATCGTCTTCTGGTTCAGTGCCCTCGTGCTGGCAATCGCCTCGCTGATTCCACTGGATCTGCTGCCGCGACAAGCAGCAACGATCTGGGACAAGGGGCAGCACGCCTTCGGCTTTGCCTGGCTGGCCTTGGCGGGCTTGCTGTCCCACGACCACCGACCCCGGACCTTGCTCGTATCTCTGCTGGTGTATGGCGGGGTCATCGAGCTGCTGCAGACCGCCACAGGCTGGCGCTATGGCGAGTGGCTGGACTTCCTGGCGGATGGCATCGGCGTCGTCATAGGCACCATTCTCTGGCTGGTTGTACGGCGCCTCATCGCACCGCAACGCTGAGGCCAGCCGCACAATAGCGGCATGTCACACGCTCCACCCAACCGCGCCTTGCCCTGGCTGGAGCCAGGCCAGCCATTTCCGCCGGTGGAAACAGCATGGGGCCTGGGCGATCCTGCACCCGGTCTGCTGGCCGCCGGCGGCGTACTCGATGTGCCTTCGCTGATTGCCGCCTACTCGCGCGGGATCTTTCCCTGGTTCAGCGCCGGGCAACCCATCCTGTGGTGGAGCACCGACCCGCGCATGGTGCTTCAGACGCACGCCTTTCGACTTCATCGGTCGTTGCGCAAGAGCATCCAGAAGCTGCGCCTGGAAGGCCGCCTGGACCTCCGCTTCGATCACGATTTCGAACGTGTGATCCGGGCTTGCGCAAACACCCCGCGAGATGGTCAGGACGGCACCTGGATCCTGCCGGCAATGGTGCAAGCCTACACCCGCCTGCACCACGCCGGCGTGGCGCACAGCGTGGAAACATGGGTCGATGGCGAACTCGCTGGCGGCCTGTACTGCATCAACCTCGGCGGGATGGTGTACGGCGAATCCATGTTCAGCCGCCAGAACGATGCCTCCAAGATTGCCTTGACGGCGCTGGTGGCCTTCTGCCGGGCCAAAAACCTGCCGCTGATAGATTGCCAGCAGAACACGCCACACCTCGCCAGTCTGGGGGGGCAATTGATGCCGCGAACAGCCTTCTGCCGACACGTACACGAGGCCATGTCACGCCCTGCTCCGCACTGGGAATTTCAGCCCATATACTGGCAGAACGTCATTCCTGAACACCGCCGGCCAGCGTGACACATCTCAAAGAACTCCCGCTGCAAGCACTGCAGTTTTACGCAACAGCGCCTTATCCATGCAGCTACTTGCCGGGACTACAGGCCCGCTCGCAAGTGGCGACGCCCAGCCACCTGATTCACAACGACGCCTACTCGGACCTGGTCACGCACGGCTTTCGCCGCAGCGGTATGTTTACCTACCGGCCTTACTGCGACGGCTGCCAGGCCTGTGTGCCCCTGCGTGTGCCGGTTGCCACATTCAAGTCCAGCCGCAGCCAGCGCAGGTCCAGGGCGCAACATGCGAATCTGCAGACACGCGTGCTCAAGTTGTGTTTCGTGCCCGAGCACTACCAGCTGTATCTTCGATACCAAAACAGTCGCCACGCGGGTGGAGGCATGGATCACGACAGCATCGACCAATACACCCAGTTCCTGCTGCAGAGCCGGGTCAACTCTCGTTTGATCGAATTCCACGAGCCCGGGACTGATGGACAGCCATCGCGCCTGAAGATGGTGTCCATCGTCGACGTGCTCAACGACGGCCTGTCAGCGGTCTATACGTTCTACGAACCCGACGACAAAGCCAGCTACGGCACGTACAGCGTGTTATGGCAAATTGAACAGGCCCGGGCACTGGACCTGCCGCACATCTACTTGGGCTATTGGATCGCCCGGAGCAGCAAGATGAGCTACAAGGCCGGCTTCCAGCCGCACGAGTTGTTGCTGGACGGTCGGTGGGTTCCCGCCGCTTGAAGCGCACCGGTCAAGCACGCGTGACGCGTGCAGCCAACGGCCCATCATTTCATCTCGTAAAATTTCGGTCACACTTGTCCCATGACCAAACGCTCCGACTCCCACCCTGCCACGCCCACGGTCCAGGTCATCGAACGCATGTTCAACCTGCTGGAGGTGCTGGCTGCCAAAGAAGAACCGGTATCACTGAAAGAGATCAGTGAAAAGACCGGCCTCCATCCTTCCACGGCGCACCGTATCCTGAACGACCTGACCATCGGCCGCTTTGTGGACCGCCCAGAGGCCGGCAGCTACCGTCTTGGCATGCGGCTGCTGGAGCTTGGCAATCTCGTCAAGGCTCGCCTGAGTGTGCGCGATGCGGCATTGCTGCCCATGCGCGAACTGCACAAGCAGATCCAGCAACCGGTCAACCTGAGCGTGCGCCAGGGCGACGAAATCGTCTATGTTGAGCGGGCATACAGCGAACGTTCCGGCATGCAGGTGGTGAGAGCCATCGGTGGCCGTGCACCTTTGCACCTCACGTCGGTGGGCAAGCTTTTTCTGGCAGATGACGAACCACAGCGCGTTCGCGCCTACGCCACGCGCACCGGGCTGGCCGGCAATACGCGCAACAGCCTTACCCAATTGCCCAGCCTGGAGCGCGAACTCGCGCAATGTCGGCTGGCGGGTCTGGCTCGGGACAACGAAGAGCTCGAGCTAGGCGTGCGCTGCATGGCGGCGGGCATCTATGACGACCAGAACAAGCTGGTGGCGGGCTTGTCCATCTCTGCGCCGGCGGACCGAATAGATGAAAGCTGGGTGCCGAAACTCCGCAGTACCGCCGCAGAGATTTCGTCGGCGCTGGGGTGTTCGCGCCCCTCAGGTCTGCCCGGTCACTGATCGGCAGTCGCCAAAAAAAACGGTCCGAAAAGGACCGTCTTTCATTCTGAGAACAACCGCCCGGTCAGCCTTGAGGGCGCACCACCGTGCGGGCCAGTTCGGTCTGAACTTCCACCCACCGGCGCACCCGCTCTGCATCTTGAATGCGGCTCAGCTTCCCTGTCGAATCGAGGAACACCATGATCAGCTGACGCCCGGCCACCTTGGCCTGCATCACCAAACAACGTCCGGCTTCGGATATGTAGCCAGTCTTCTGCAGGCCAATTTCCCATTCCGGGTTCTTGATCAGACGATTGGAGTTGTTGTAATGCAATGTACGGCGCCCCAGCTCGACCTCATGGCCCGGCGATGTGGACAAGCTGCGCAGGATCGGACGATCGTGTGCAACCGACACCAGTGTGGCGAGGTCGCGCGCGCTGGACTGGTTCAGACTCGACAAGCCTGTGGGCTCAACGTAGCGCGTGTCGGTCATACCAAGCTGTCTGGCCTTGCTGTTCATCAATCTCACGAACTCGCTGAGGCCGCCCGGATATGTGCGTCCGAGTGCGTTTGCAGCCCGGTTCTCGCTGGACATCAACGCCAGATGCATCATTTCGCCGCGCGACAGGGTGCTGCCCACGGCCAGACGTGAACTGCTGCCTTTGTAGGTGTCCACATCATCCTGGGTGATGGTAATGAGCTCGTTCATGTCCAGATTTGCATCGGCAATCACCAAGCCGGTCATCAGCTTGGTCAGCGAAGCAATCGGCAGCACCGCCGCGTCATTCTTGCTGAACAGCACCTCATTGGTTTCCTGGTCGATCACCAAGGCCACGCTGGAGTTCAGGTCCAGACGGTCATCGCTGCCTCGCAATCCGAGTTGCTCACCCATGGACAGTCGGGCCGGAGCCACCACCCGAACCACGGCCACCTTGGCATTTTTTCGGGCCTCGTTCTGTGCTGCCAGCTGGCGTGCCGTGGGCTTCTTGCCCGATGCGATTTGCACCTTGACGCGGGATGCGCTCTTGTTGGCCAGCACAGCCTTTTTGCTGGTGGCCTTGGCCGTCGTCACCTTGCGGGTAGCGGTTTTGGCTGAAGCAGCTGCGCGTTTCGTCGGGGCTTTTGCCGAAGCGGACTTCTGTGCCTTGGCCACCTTCGCCGAACTCGTTGCAGCGTGCGCCGCCGAGGGCAGCACGCCCACGGTCACCCAGGCAGCCACGGCGGCCGCCAGAACCAATTTTCGAATGCGGACAACGCCTTGGATCATGACTTCACTCCAGCAACAGGAATTGCGCTGGAGTGAAGTATAGGCAACAAGAAAAAAACTAGCAATATCAAATGCTTGGGAAATTCTCTTAAATGATCGGTCGAACAGGTGCTACTTTTGGTGTCAATTCTCTTGATCGAGCAGCAGGCCAACCCAAGTCGTTGATTTTGTTCGCTTTTATCCCTGTGCTGCGACGCGCTCGAACTTGCTGTGCAGCTTGTTCAAGGCGCTCAGGTAAGCCTTCGCCGACGCCACAACGATGTCGGGGTCCGCTCCAACGCCGTTGACCACCCGCCCTCCATGCTGAAGGCGCACCGTCACTTCGCCCTGGCTTTCGGTTGAGCCACTCGTGATGGCGTTGACCGAGTACAGCACCAGTTCGGCGCCGCTCTTGACGTGGTTCTCGATCGCCTTCAGGGATGCGTCCACGGGTCCATTGCCATCACTTTCCCCCTGAATTTCCTGACCGTTGACCGTGAACACGACGTTGGCATGCGGGCGCTCACCTGTTTCACTGCGTTGCTTGAGCGAAACCAGGCCGTACTGCTCCTTTTCCGCCGTCACGCTTTCATCACTGCACAAGGCGAGGATGTCCTCGTCAAAGATCTCGCTCTTGCGATCGGCGAGCTCTTTGAAGGCGGCGAACGCGGTGTTGATCTCGCTCTCCGACTCCATCTGAATGCCCAAGTCCTGAAGGCGTTGTTTGAAGGCATTGCGGCCACTCAGCTTGCCCAGCACGATCTTGTTGGCGGCCCAGCCCACGTCTTCGGCACGCATGATTTCATAGGTGTCGCGCGCCTTGAGCACGCCGTCTTGGAGGATGCCGCTGGCGTGGGCAAACGCATTGGCGCCCACCACAGCCTTGTTGGGTTGCACCACAAAGCCCGTGGTCTGGCTGACCATGCGGCTGGCGGGCACGATCTGCGTCGCATCCACACCCACATCAAGACCGAAGTAGTCGCGCCGCGTGCGCACCGCCATGACGATCTCTTCGAGCGAGCAGTTTCCGGCGCGCTCGCCCAGGCCATTGATGGTGCATTCCACCTGCCGCGCGCCACCGATCTTGACGCCCGCCAACGAGTTGGCCACCGCCATGCCGAGGTCGTTGTGGCAATGCACCGACCAGATGGCCTTGTCGGAGTTGGGCACTCGCTCACGCAGGGTCCGGATGAACTCGCCGTACAACTCGGGCACCGCATAACCCACGGTGTCCGGGATGTTGAGCGTGGTCGCGCCTTCCTTGATCACCGCTTCAAGCACGCGGCACAGGTAGTCCATGTCGCTGCGGTAGCCGTCTTCGGGGCTGAATTCGATATCGTCCACCAGATTGCGTGCAAAACGCACCGACTGTTTTGCCTGCTCCAGAACCTGCTCGGGTGTCATGCGCAGTTTCTTCTCCATGTGCAGTGCGCTGGTGGCAATGAAGGTGTGGATGCGTGCGCGGTGCGCGCCCTTCAGGGCTTCGGCAGCGCGGGAGATGTCGCGGTCGTTGGCGCGGGCCAGCGAACAAACTGTGGAGTCCTTGATGACATCGGCAATGGCCTTGACGGACTCAAAGTCACCGTTGGAGCTGGCGGCAAAACCGGCCTCGATCACGTCAACTTTCAGACGCTCCAGCTGGCGTGCTATGCGCAGCTTCTCGTCCTTCGTCATGGACGCGCCGGGCGACTGTTCGCCGTCGCGCAAGGTGGTGTCAAAAATGATCAGTTTGTCGCTCATCTCAGTGCTCCAGTGGGATGCCTCGTGGGCAGCGCTTCAAAAAACCCGCAGTCCAAAACAAAAACGGCCCGCTGCGGGTGCAAACGGGCCGTTGTAAGGGATTCGCTCTCGCGTTACCGAACCTGCCCGTGAAGGACACCCAGTAGTAGCGACAGCGAAAGTTTGTACATGCGTTGCAATGTAGCACAGAGCCCTCTCGGCGGGCCATTGGCAAAGGTGATCGAGGCGATGCGAAAGTCAGTCGTCGTGCAGGCCACGCTCATCCGGTTCGTCGGTGGAGGTGCTGATCACGCTGGTTGGGCGGCCCTTGGCCTTGCGCCAGAAGTACACCGCGTAGCCCGACAGGCCATACACCACGAACAGGGCAAACAAGACCGTGGGCGGGTGGATGTTGATCACAGCGATGGCCAGCGCCACCAACACGATGGCAGCAAACGGCACCGTCTTGCGCAGGTTCAGCTCCTTGAAGCTGTAGAACGGGACGTTCGTCACCATGGTCAGGCCCGTGTAGAGCGTGAGGACGAACATGATCCAGGTAACGTCTTGCGCAGGGATTTCAAGCTCCGTCATCAGCCAGATGAAACCTGCCACCATGGCAGCGGCTGCAGGCGACGGTAGTCCCTGGAAATAACGCTTGTCCACCACACCAGTGTTGACGTTGAATCGCGCCAGACGAAGGGCGGCACAGGCGCAGTACACGAACGCCGCAATCCAGCCCCACCGCCCCAGATCGCGCAATGTCCATTCATAGGCGATGAGCGCGGGTGCGGCGCCAAAGGAGACCATGTCGGAGAGCGAATCCATTTGCTCGCCAAATGCACTCTGCGTGTTGGTCATGCGCGCCACGCGGCCATCCAGGCTGTCGAGGACCATGGCCACAAAAATGCCCACCGTGGCCAGGTCATAGCGACCATTCATGGCCATCACCACCGAGTAGAAGCCACCGAACAAGGCCGCCAGCGTGATCATGTTGGGCACCATGTAGATGCCCTTGGAGCGCTTGGGCCGGTCTTCGTGGTGGGTGTGCTGGGGATCGGTGCCGTCGTGCATGAGGTATGTTTGGAAGGATGCCAGAGGAGAACCTAGCTGGGATCAGACGTGCAGTGTACGGCAGTGCCACGGCATGCAGAAACAACAAAGGCCACCGACGTGGCCTTTGGGAGGGCCGCTCGCGGATGCGAGCGGTCGCGCATCAGTTGCGCGTCTGGTCCACCAGCTTGTTCTTGGCGATCCAGGGCATCATCGCGCGCAGCTGGGCGCCAACCACTTCGATCTGGTGATCGGCGGTCAGGCGACGGCGGGCCGTCATGCTCGGGTAGTTGGTGCGGCCTTCGGAGATGAACATCTTGGCGTACTCACCCGACTGGATGCGCTTCAAGGCGTTGCGCATGGCCACACGCGACTGCTCGTTGATGACCTCGGGGCCGGTCACGTACTCGCCGTACTCGGCGTTGTTCGAGATCGAGTAGTTCATGTTGGCGATGCCGCCTTCATAGATCAGGTCCACGATGAGCTTGAGCTCGTGCAGGCACTCGAAGTAGGCCATCTCGGGCGCGTAGCCGGCTTCCACCAACGTCTCGTAGCCCATCTTGATCAGTTCGACGGCTCCACCGCAAAGCACGGCCTGCTCGCCGAACAGGTCGGTCTCCGTCTCTTCCTTGAAGTTGGTCTCGATGATGCCGGCCTTGCCGCCACCGTTGGCCATGGCATAGCTCAGCGCGAGATCGCGCGCCTTGCCGCTCTTGTCCTGGTGAATGGCCACCAGGTGGGGCACGCCGCCGCCCTGGGTGTAGGTGTTGCGCACGGTGTGGCCGGGGGCCTTGGGCGCGACCATCCACACGTCCAGATCTGCACGCGGCACGACCTGGTTGTAGTGCACGTTGAAGCCGTGGGCAAAGGCGAGCGAAGCGCCCTGCTTGATATGGGGCGCGACGTTCTGGTGGTAGACCTCGGCGATCTGCTCGTCGGGCAGCAGGATCATGACGACGTCGGCCGACTTCACGGCGTCGTTTACTTCCATCACGGTCAGGCCGGCTTTGCCGACCTTGTCCCACGAGGCTCCACCTTTGCGCAGGCCGACCACAACCTTCACGCCGCTGTCGTTGAGGTTCTGTGCGTGTGCGTGGCCCTGGCTGCCGTAGCCGATGATGGCCACGGTTTTGCCCTTGATCAGGGACAGGTCACAGTCTTTGTCGTAGAAAACTTTCATGGGTCGCTCCGGTTGAAATGTGTTGTTCGGGGAAAAGAAAACTGGGGGATTGTCTTACACGCGCAGGATGCGCTCGCCGCGACCGATGCCGCTGGCACCGGTGCGCACCGTCTCGAGGATGGCGGAGCGGTCGATGGCTTCCAGGAACGCGTCGTTCTTGGTCTGGTCGCCGGTGAGCTCGATGGTGTAGCTCTTCTCGGTCACATCGATGATGCGCCCGCGGAAGATGTCGGCCATGCGCTTCATCTCTTCGCGCTCCTTGCCCACCGCGCGCACCTTCACCATCATGAGCTCGCGCTCGGTGTAGGAACCTTCGGTGAGATCGACCACCTTGACGACTTCGATCAGTCGGTTGAGGTGTTTGGTGATCTGCTCGATGACGTCGTCCGACCCGGTGGTCTGGATCGTCATGCGGGACAGGCTGGGGTCTTCGGT
>JANPKR010000524.1:0-3769 GCA_031426175.1 Hydrogenophaga sp.
CACGTCACCCGCGCCCAGGGTGGCGGCCCAGATGAACACAACCACGGCCAGCGCCATGCCCACCAGCCAGGTGCGTGCCAGCCCGATGCGAGCGACCAGCCGCACCCACAAAGGAATCGACAGCGCTGCGCACAGGAAATAGGTAGCGAGGAACGCGGGCTCCACCGAGGGGGAGGCCTGCAGCCGGTCCTGCACGAAAAAGAGCACCAGCGTCGCGGGCACCGCGCTGGCGGTGCCGTTGATCACGAACACCGCAAGCAGTCGCAGGAACGCCGGCTGGCGCAGTGGCGACGGGCCCGGCCGCAGGGCCTGCCCGGCGGCTTTGATCGCAATGGGTGTGGACGAGCGGCTCCAGGCCCACCAGCCCAGCGTGAGCAACACGGCGAAGGTGGTCACGGTCGCCCCCAGCCCCAGCGTGGCGGGCAACACAGCGGCAATCAGCACGCCCAGCAAAGACAAGCCCTCGCGCCAGGCCACCACGCGGCTGCGCTGCGCCTCATTGCCGCCCAGGCGCGCGCCCCACGACTGGTGCGCCACCGACACCACGCTGTAAGCGGTGTAGGTGATGGCCATCAACAGCCCGGCCCAGGCGAGCAGCTCTGTGGTACCCGCTTCGCGCACGGCAGCGGGTGGAAACAGCAGGCCCCACAAGCCGAGCGCCAGCACCATCGCAGACACCGCGGAGGCGCTCAAAACGGCGGCGATCGAGCGCGAGAACAGGCGGTCGCACCAGCGGCCAATGATTGGATCGAGCACCGCGTCCACCAGCCGCGCTGCCAGCAGCACCAGACCCAGCAAGGCCAGCGGCGCGCCGAATTCGCGCGCGTAATGGTTGGGCAGGATCACATACAGCGGCAGCGCCACAAACGCCAGTGGCAGGCCGAGCAGCCCATAGCTCAGACCACGGCGCCACGCGCCTGCGCCGATGAAACGCGCGGCGGGCTCCTGGGCAGTGGCTGGCGCCAGGCTCATCGCGCTGGTCCGCTGATGCCCTGGATCAGCGTCTCGCGCATGCGCGGCTGCGAGGTCTTGGGCGAGAGCCAGATGCCGAAGAAAAGTCGCGAGAAGGCATCGTCCGCCACCTCGCCGAGCAGTCTTCCGTTCAAATAAAACCGGGCGCCGCTGCCGGGCACGTGCACACCAGTGATGCGGTCGCCGCGCTTCACGTCGGGGAACAGGTTGCTCATCGCCTGCGTCCAGCGCGTGGCCTGCGCGGGTTCGATGGTCGCCAGTCCTTTCATTTCATCGATGGAACGCTCCGCGATGTCCGCGCCTTTGAAGTCACGCAGGTAAGCCAGCTCCAGGCCGAAACGCTGGTTCTCGAAGCGGGCGATGTCAAAGCCCGGCAGCGCCCAGAGGCTGGCGTCGTAAACGTCGAAACCCCAGTAGCGCAACCGCGCTTTGCCCACCGCGGTCTTGTCTTGCAGGGCGGCGCTCAGCGTGGACTCAGGCGCCTGCGCGAACGTGGGCGCAACGGACAGACTGCCGAGCGCCAGGGCGAAGGAAATGACGGCGCGCTTCATGGTGTGCGCCTCAAGCCGGCTTGCGCAAGGTGTACTGGACCACGTCGGTGCTGCCCTGCTCGAAGGCCGCTTCGCAGTAGGCGAGGTAGAACTCCCAGATGCGCAGGAAACGCTGGTCGAAGCCGAGCTGCAACACCCGTTCCTGCTCGTGCAGGAAACGCTCGCGCCAGATGGCCAGCGTGCGTGCGTAGTCGAGGCCGAAGGCGAATTCGTCCACCACCTCCAGGCCCGCCTTGGCCGCCTGCGCACGGAACTCGCTCGGGCACGGCAGGCAGCCGCCGGGGAACACGTATTGCTGGATGAAGTCGGTGCCCTTGATGTAGCGCTCGAAGTGTTCATCGTCGATCACGATGCTCTGGATGCAGGCTTTGCCGCCGGGTTTGAGCAGGCGCGAGACGGTCTGGAAGTAGGTCGGCCAGTACTCGCGGCCAACCGCCTCGACCATCTCGATCGAGCAGATGGCGTCAAACGGTGCGTCGTTGATGTCGCGGTAGTCCTGCAGGCGCAAGTCGGCCCTGTCTTCGCGGCCGATGCGCTGCATCCGTGCATTGGCAAATTCCAGCTGTTCGGTGGACAGCGTGACGCCGGTGATGTGCGCGTCAAATTCGGTGGTGGCTTTTTCGGCCAGCGCGCCCCAGCCGCAGCCGATCTCCAGCACACGGTCGCCTGGTTTCACGTCGGTCATGCGCAGAGCGCGGCGCACCTTGGCGTGTTGGGCCGACTCCATGGTCTGGTCTGGGCTTTCAAACCAGGCCGACGAATAGTTCATGGTGTCGTCCAGCCACAGGCCGTAAAACGCGTTGCCCAGGTCGTAGTGGGCGTGGATGTTCTTGCGGCTGTTGGTCTTGCTGTTGCGGTTGAGCAGGTGCTTGACGCGGTAGGCAAAACGCCCGAGCCACGAGCCGTAGATCACGTCTTCCACCTCGCGGCGGTTGGCCACCATCAGCGAGAGCAACGCGGGCAGGTTCGATGTCGTCCAGTCGCCTGCGATGTAGGTCTCGGCAAACCCGATGTCGCCCGACTTGAGCGAGGCCGAGCACACGTTCCAGTTGTTGAGCTTCATGCTCGCGTGCGGGCCGTCGACCTGGCCGAAGCGCTGCACCGAGCCGTCGGGCAGTTGCAGCGTGAGGCTGCCGTGCACCAGGCGCTGCAGCAGTTGCAGCGTGGTGCGGGCGGAGGCGGGCGCGTTGCGTGGCAGCGAGAAGCCGGCGGGGCTGGTGGAGGCGGTGGAGCTGTTCATGGGTGGCTGTGTTCGGCGTTCACGGGGGCAGTCGGCAGGGAGGCGGCGGTGACGAATTCGCCCGGTGCGGGCGGCTGGCGGAAAAAGGGCGCACGTTTGATCCACAGGCGCACGGCCTGCCAGTGGATGCGGGCCATGACACCGAAGGTCATGGCGGGGTAGGTCCACAGCGCACGTCGCAGGCTGCGCGCGTTCAGCGGCTGCAGTTCACCGCTCACGCTGGTGTTGAGCAGGGGCTCCACATCTGTGTTGCTGCCGAGGTCATCGAAGTAGTCGATGCGCGCCACGGTGCGCGGCGTTGCACCGCCGGCGCGCATGAAGACAAAGCGGTAGCGCCCACGCACCGGGCAGAAAGGCGACACGTGGAACACCTTGGAGGCCTCGCAGGGCTGGCCGTAATGCGGTGCATCGAGCAAATAGCAATGGCGCTCGCCAAAGGTGTTGTTCACCTCGGCCAGCACCGCGCGCAGCGTGCCATCCAGTCGGTGGCAGTACCAGAAGCTCACCGGCTTGAAGGTGTAGCCCAGCACGCGCGGGTAGGTGTGCAGCCACACCTCGCCTTGCGCGTCATCGATGCCGTGTTGCAGCAGCAGCTCGTCGAGCCACAGGAGACTGTCGACGCGGCCGTCGCCGTGGTCGGCGTCGTTGAAGCTGAGGGCTGCGCGGCGGTTGCGGGCAAGCGCGCCGGGGCCGTGCTCGCGCAGGCTGCGCATGGGCAGCATCAGGAAATAGGTGGGGTAGGCGAATGCGTTGCGCTGCGGGCGGTGGCGCGTGTGGCGCACCTGGCCAAACCCGATCTGCGCCACCGACCGGGAGCTCACGCAAACACCCCGGGCAAGGCTGCACGCCGGGCGTCGGCGCGCTGCGTCATGGGCACGAGCTGATGGGCATCGATCAGCGATCGCGCCGCGTGCAGGCCCGACTTCAAGCCGTCTTCGTGAAAGCCGTAGCCGGTCCAGGCGCCTGCGAAGTATGTGTTGAGCTGGCCCTGCATGGCCGGCACGCG
>JANPKR010000525.1:0-1613 GCA_031426175.1 Hydrogenophaga sp.
TGTTGAAGACGTAGTAGTCCACGGTGAGCAACTGGCCGATGATGTAGAATCCGACCGCGTCGGGTCAGTGTTGTTCGATGACGGAGGCGAAGCGGCCGGTGTCGAGTTCGAGCGCGGCGTCCCAGCTCAAGGGCGTCGCGATCTCGCCGCGTTCCAGGCGCTGCATGGGCTGCAGCAGGCGCGTCTGCTGTGCAATGGCGGGCGAGGCGGTGAGATGCAGCGTCTGGCCTTTGGTGCAAAGCTTTCCGAAGTTGGCGGGGTGGTCCGGGTCGCCGCGCACGCCGGTGATCTGCCTGCCCTCGGCTTCAATGATCACACCGCAGCCTACGCCGCAGTAGGGGCACGTGGACTTCACCTGCACAGGGAGAGCCCTCACCCTAGCCCTCTCCCAGGGGGAGAGGGGACAAGACAGCCGCAGCGCTGGGCCGCCCCAAGCCAGGCAGCGCCCCCATGGGGGGCAGCGACCCGCGCTGCGGCGGAGCGTGGGGGTCATCGTTGTTTCGCCGCACTGGACCGGCGAGCGGGCGGGTGAGGTCGGTGGCGTGGGATGAGAGTTCCTGTGCATCCAGGTGCACCACGCCGTCCTCCACCTTCACCGCAAACCTTGGCGTGCAGCCCTCGTCGGGCGCCTTGGCGCAGCCGCTGTCCAGGCCGATGGTCCAGTTGTGCAGCGGGCAGGCCACGCTGGTGCCGAAGACGATGCCCTGGCTCAGCGGGCCACCCTTGTGCGGGCAGCGGTCGAGCAGGGCGAACACCTCGTCCTGGGCGTTGCGGAACACCGCCACGTCCAGGCCATGTTCGCGCTGCACACAGCGCGAACCGAGCACGGGGATGTCATCGACGCGGGCGATGGGAATCCACGAAGTCATACAGCACTTCCTTCCATCGAAACGGCCTTGATCGGAATGAACTGGCGCGTGTCCACAGCAGCCTTCTGGTGTTCGAACCACGGATCGGGCTCGCCATCGAGGGCAAACTGCAGATCGGCCCACAGCGCCCGGCGGCCCTCGTGGTCGTCGAGGATCTTCTTCTTCACGTAGTCCAGCCCCACGCGGTTCACGTAGTGCACGGTCCGCTCCAGGTACCAGCCTTCCAGGCGGTAGAGCTGCATGAAGGCGCCGGTGTACTCCAGGACCTCCTCGGCGGTCTTGAGCTTGGTGAAGAAGTGCGCCACCTCGGTCTTGATGCCGCCGTTGCCGGCCACGTACATCTCCCAGCCCGAGTCCACACCGATGATGCCCACGTCCTTGATGCCGGCCTCGGCGCAGTTGCGCGGGCAGCCGCTCACCGCAAACTTCACCTTGTGCGGTGCGTACATGCGCCACATAGCGCGCTCCAGGTCCTTGCCCATCTGCGTGCTGTCTTGTGTGCCCATGCGGCACCACTCGCTGCCCACGCAGGTTTTCACCGTGCGCAGGGCCTTGGCGTAGGCGTGGCCGCTGGGCATGCCGATGTCGTTCCACACGGCCTGAAGGTCTTCTTTCTTCACGCCGAGCAGGTCGATGCGCTGGCCGCCGGTGACTTTCACGGTGGGGATCTTGTACTTGTCCACCGCGTTCGCAATGCGGCGCAGTTCGTCGGCCGTGGTCTCGCCGCCCCACATGCGCGGGATC
>JANPKR010000526.1:0-1963 GCA_031426175.1 Hydrogenophaga sp.
GTGCCCGCGCGCGAGGCACGTCGGCGCGTATGTGAGCTGTGGCGCGCTGCAACGCGCGCAGCAGCTTGGCGGCGTCGGCATCGCTCAGACCGGGTTTGGCCACGAGATTCATGGTCACCGTGTACAGCCGCGGCGCCGGCAACACAAGGGCCTTGCTCCCCAGCAAGCGCATGGCTTCCGGACCATGCGGCTGGTACAGGCCAGCGGCGTCGACCTCACCCGCGGCCACTTGCTGCGGCACCCGGGCCGCATCCAGTTCGACCAGGGTGACCTGATTCAGGCCAATGCCGTGGAAGGTGAGGAAGGTGTCGGTGAAATAGTGGCCGGTGGTGCCCCGCACGTAGCCGATGCGCTTGCCACGCAGGTCGGCAGGCGACGCGATCCCCCGGTCGGCGCGCACGACAAAGCTGTTGTCGCGAGACGTGGTCATCGTCGCCAGGATGTTGAAGGGCAGCCCTTCATGCACGGCTGTCACGATCGGCGTGTCTGCCACGGTTGCAACGTCCACCTCTTTGTCGGTCAGGTGTTTGAGGCAACGACGTCCGTTGACACAAGGCACGATTTCCACCGCCAGACCCTCGGCAGCAAAAAAACCCTGCCAGCCAGCAACAAGCGCTGGCGAAAAGTAAGGCAATTGGGCTACCGCGATGCGCAGTGGCTGGGCAACGGTTGGCGCGGCCCAGCACGCGAGCAGGAGTTGCGCCGTCAGCAGCAACCACCTGGAACCCCAACGACGACATTCCATAAAAATCTCCACGGGTCTTTCCAGGAGTTTGCCCGAAGCTGAGGCATCTCGATCCGTGATTGTGGGCCTGTAAAACCCGTCATTTGTTGGGGTCAAACACCAGTTGTGCTGCTGGGCGAACAGCGGCTTGGGCGTGCGCTTGGTCATGCCCGCTTGCGGGCAGCGCGCCTTGTCGTCACCGACGGTGTTTGCCGGTGTGTGCCGAGGTGCCACTCTCGGCATGAACCTGGGGCCGCGCGCGCCATGCTGCGCAGCCGCGCCAACTCACAATTCAATGGAGAGCTGCTTGCCCGGCTTCGACATTGTTCGTGAAAACCGGAATCAACTCGTCGATCCCGGTTGCGTTGAGGCTCATCGACACCGACGAGCCCTGGGCCACGACAACCACGAGTTTCCCGCCACGCTCCCGCACGGCCTTGGCGCATTCGACCAAAATGCGGACGCCGACGGAGGCGAGAAACCGCACGCCGGAGAGATCGATGATCACGCCCTTCTTCGGCCCTCCGGCCAGCTCCATGATCCGCGGCGAGAGCGAGTCTGCGCCCTCCATGTCCAGACGCCCGAAAATCATGATCCGGCGCAGATCGTCCCCAACGTCTTCATAGCTGACAGACATGCTGACTCCTCTTCGACAAAGAACGGAATGGACACCAGGCGCCACGCTCTCCATATGCTCAAGGCACAGGCCGATTGACGTTCGCATTGGGCGCGTGCTCAATGTAACGTATCGCCACAATAACCCTGGGCTGCGCTCTGCATCGGACGCTGGTGACTTCAACGGCCCAATCGAAGTTTTACGGACGAAATGCGATGTCAATCACATTCAAAGACACCAACGAACCCTTGCGCCACATTCGTTTGAGCGGTCGTCTGGACATTGCTGGCATTGATGCCGTTTCCACCACATTCGCAGAACTCTCGGCCACGACAACGCGAAACGTCGTTGTGGATTTGAGTGAAGTGACCTTCCTGGTGTCGTTCGGGATCCGCGAACTCATCACCAATGCCAAGCTGATCCAACAACGCGGCGGACGCATGGTGATCTTCGTGGGCAGCAACAGGGCGGTCCACAAGACCCTTGAAACGACGGGCATTGACACGCTCATTCCAACCTTTGCAGACGCCGTGCAGGCCGATTGCGCAGCGCTGGCGTGATCAGACATGGACGCTTCTTTCTCCAGGCAGATCGTTGAAATCAAAGTGCCGGCGCACTTGTCG
>JANPKR010000527.1:0-10691 GCA_031426175.1 Hydrogenophaga sp.
CGCCGGCACCGTGAGCGAGGGCGTGCCCTTCATCCACCGCAGCGTGGACGTGGACGACAAGACCAGCGACGTGCTGGTCAAGGTGATCGACAACACGGTGGCGGCGTTCCTGAAGTACCGCAACGACGCGTCGAGCCACGCCATCGAGAAGGTGGTGGACGCGCTGGTGGCGACGTATAAACACAAGGGCCGCATCGAGTTTTACGGCGCGGGCAACTCGGGCATCGTGGCGCAGGACGCGCAGCACAAATTCTTTCGCCTGGGCATCAATGCCATTGCGTACAGCGACGGTCACATGCAGGTGATGAGCGCCTCGCTCCTCGGCCCGGGCGACTGCCTGGTGATTGTTTCCAACTCTGGCCGCACGCGCGATCTTATGGACGCCGCCGATATTGCGCGCAAACACGGCGCCACTGTGATCACCATCACCACCAGCGGCACCCCGCTGGCGCAGGCCGGCCATATCCACCTCTCTGCCGACCACCCCGAAGGCTACGACCGCTACAGCCCCATGACCTCACGCCTGATGCACCTGATGGTGATCGACATCGTGGCCACGTGTCTGGCGTTGCGGATCGGTGGCACCAAGCTGCAGCCCCTGCTCAAGGAGATGAAAAACAACCTGAAGAGCAAACGCTACGCCTGAGCGAGAGGATCGTTTTCAGATGCGGTTTTCTTCCACCGCATGGCATGCGATGCGGATACCGCCCAAGGTCAGCAGGTTGGGCCGCTCGTTGCGGCAGCGGTCGTTGGCGTGCGGGCAGCGCGGGTTGAATGCGCAGCCCGTGGGTGGGTTCAACGGGTTGGGCACCTCACCGGAGACCGGGGTGCGAGCGCGGCCGGTGTCGTGCATCTTCGGAATCGCGTCCAGCAGCATGCGGGTGTAGGGGTGGCGCGGGCTGTCAAACAAGGTGTGCTTGGGGGCCAGCTCCACCAACCGACCCAGGTACATCACGCCCACCTGGTCGCTCACGTGGCGCACCACGGCCAGGTTGTGGCTGATGAAAAGATAGGTGAGCCCCTGCTGGCGCTGCAGGTCTTTCATGATGTTGAGCACCTGCGCCTGCACGCTCACGTCCAGTGCGCTCGTGGGCTCGTCGCAAACCAGAAACTCGGGTTGCGTGGCCAGGGCGCGGGCAATGGAGATGCGCTGTCGCTGCCCGCCGCTGAACTGATGCGGATATTTCACGCGGTCCAGCGGAGACAGGCCGACCGACTTCAGCAACTCATCGACGCGGTCGCGCAGCTCGGCTGCATCGGTCACGATCTCGTGTTCGCGCAGCGGCTCGGCAATGATGTCTTCCACCCGCCAGCGCGGGTTCAGACTGGCATAGGGGTCCTGAAAGATCATCTGGATGCGCCGGCGCAGCTTGCGCCCCTCGGGTGTCTTGAACGCAGCGTGTGCGTCTTGCCCGTCGAACTCGAAGCCACCGCGTGTGGGCTCGTACAAACCCACCAGCAGACGGGCCACCGTGCTCTTGCCGCAGCCCGATTCACCCACCAGCGCCAGTGTCTGGCCGCGCGGTATGTCGAAAGACACACCGTCGACGGCACGCAGCAGCTGGCGCGGCTGGCGCTCGATGACGCGGTTGAGCCAAGGGGCCGACACGTCGAAGGTCTTTGCAAGATCGGTGGCACGCACCAGCGGCGCGACAGTGGCTGCCGCAGCGGTGGCCGCGGACACGTCCGCGTGCATCTGTGCTGTCTGCACCTTGGCGGTCTGGGCCTGCACGGCCCGCTCGAACATGTCCGAATTCATACCGAGCCTCCTGCGTCGGCGTGGAGCCAGCAAGCAGCGCTCGTTGCACCCGCCGTCAACAGGTCGGGACGGTCCTGATGGCAGCGGTCAAACACTTTCTCGCAACGCGGGTTGTACGCACAGCCGGTCGGGATCGCATTGAGGCGCGGCATGGCCCCGTCAATCTGGTGCAGGCGTTCGCGGTCCATGCTCATGTCGGGAATGCAGGCCATGAGGCCCTTGGTGTAGGGGTGGGCCGGGTGGTTGATGACTTCGTGCACCGGACCGATCTCGGCGATGCGACCCGCGTACATCACAGCCACACGGTCGCAGGTTTCAGCGATCACGCCCATGTCGTGCGTGATCAGCATCACCGCCGCGCCGCGCTGTTTGCAGATGGTCTTGAGCAGCGTGATGATCTGCGCCTGGATCGACACATCCAGCGCGGTGGTGGGCTCGTCGGCCACGATGAGCTGAGGCTCTGCAGCAAGCGCCAGGGCGATCACCACCCGCTGGCGCATGCCGCCGCTGAACTGGTGCGGAAAATGGTCGATGCGCTGTTCGGCCGCGGGAATGCCGGTGTCTTTCAGCAGCTCGATGGCGCGCTTGCGCGCTTCGGCCTGCGTGACCGGCAGGTGGGTGGTGATGGTTTCGATGAGCTGGCGGCCCACCGAATACAACGGGTTGAGCGAGGTCAGCGGGTCCTGAAAGATCGCCCCGATTTTGCGCCCGCGCACCTTGCGCATTTCGTCGTGCGGCAGGTTGTCGATGCGCTGACCGTGCAGCAGGATCTCACCCGAAGCCACGCGGCCCGGTGGTTCGAGCAGACCGATGATGGAGGCGCCGGTGAGCGACTTGCCTGCGCCGGACTCACCCACCACACCGAGGATTTCACCGGGTGCGATGTCGAACGAAATATCGTCGAGCGCGCGCAGCGTGCCGCGGCGGCCGGGGAACTCGACGACGAGGTTTTTGACTTGGAGAAGGCTCATGGTGTTAGCGGAGTCGCGGGTTCAACGCATCGCGCAGCCAGTCGCCGAGCAGGTTCACACTGAGTGCGATCAGCACCAGCATGGCGCCGGGGAAGATGGTGATCCACCATTCACCGGAAAACAGATAGTCGTTGCCCACGCGAATGAGGGTGCCCAGCGAGGGCGAGGTGGGCGGCGCGCCCACACCCAGAAAGGACAGCGTGGCCTCGGTGATGATGGCTGTGGCCACCTGGATGGTGGCAAGCACCAGCACAGGACCCATGACGTTGGGCAACACGTGGCTGCGCATGATGCGCAGCGGCGCCACACCGGTCACGCGCGCAGCCTGCACGTATTCCTTGTTGCGCTCCACCAGTGTGGAGCCGCGCACGGTGCGCGCGTACTGCACCCAACCGGTGAGCGTGATCGAGATGATCAGAACGCCAAAGGCCAGGGCTTCGTGCGCATTGGGAAACAGCGCACGCCCGACACCGGCAATCAGCAGCGCCACCAGGATGGAAGGGAACGACAGCATCACGTCGCACAGGCGCATGAGCACACCATCAACCCAGCCACCCAGAAAACCGGCGGCCAGACCAAACGACACGCCAATGACCACCGACAGCACCACCGAAGCCAGTCCCACTGCCAGCGAAATGCGTGCGCCGTACATCAGGGCCGACAAAATGTCGCGCCCCTGGTCATCGGTGCCCAGCAAAAAATTGCGCGAACCATCGGGGCTCCAGGCCGGCGGAAGGCGCGCGTTGGACAGTTCGAGCGTGGCGAGATCAAACGGATTGTGCGGTGCAACCCAAGGTGCAAATACGGCGCAGAAGATGCAGATGAACGCAATCACCGCTGCCACGATGGCGGTGGGTGAGTTTCTGAAGCTGTGGCCGACATCGCTGTCGAACCAGCGGTGCAGAAGTGAAGTCAACGTGAATTCCTAAGTGTTCAACAAGTGTTACGGCGCCAGCCCTGGGCTCGCGAGGGTCCGGCTCCGCCGGCCCCAGCGTGCGTCCCCCACCGGGGAGAAGCCACTGCAGGCGGCACGGGGGGCATCTACTTCACGGACATGTAACGAAACGGCATGAAGTTGTCGGCCATCTGGACCAGGGTCACGTTGCTGGCCACGCCCCAGGCCAGCGCCTGCTGGTGCAGCGGCAGATGACCGATGTCATCGGCATGCAGCTTGAAAGCCTGCTTGATCAGGGCATCACGCCTGGCCTTGTCGGTTTCCGACTGGATCTGCAAGGTAAGTTCATCGACCTTGGGATTGCAGTAAGCACCCAGGTTGAACTGGCCACTGCCCTTGTCGTCAACACAGCGGATCAGGGCATTGAGTGCGTTGTGCGAGTCGTAAGTGCCCGGTGTCCAGCCCAGCATGTAGAAGCTGGTGTCCCGCTTGAGGATCTTGGGGAAATAGGTGCCCTTTGTCTCGGCCTGCAGCAGGATCTTCACGCCCACCCGCGCCAGGCTCGCCGCCACCGCCTGGCACACCGCGCCGTCGTTCACATATCGATCGTTCGGGCAGTTCATGGCCACCTCGAACCCATTGGGGTAACCAGCTTCAGTCAGCAGCTTCTTTGCTGCATCGGGGTCGTAAGGCATGCGCGTGTTCATCGACTCGTCAAAGCCATTGATTCCCGGGCCCACCATGAGCGCGGTGGGTTTGGACGCTCCGCGCATGACCGTTCGCTGGATACCGTTGATGTCGATCGCCTGGTAAAACGCCTGGCGCACGCGCTTGTCCTTGAACGGGTTCTTGCCCTTCACATTCGAGAACAACAGTTCGTCGCGCTTCTGGTCCATGCCCAGAAAAATGGTGCGCAGCTCGGGACCTTGCATCACCATGCTCTTGCCGCTGGCGTTGATGCGCGCCACGTCTTGCAGGGGCACAGGCTCGATCACATCCACCTGGCCTGAAAGCAATGCGGCCACACGCGTGGAGTCGTTGCCGATGGGCGTGTACTCCACGTTGATCACATTGCCTTCAATCTTGCCCCAGTAGTTGCCGTTGCGAACAAAGGTGGTCTTGATGTTGGGCTGGCGCTCGCGCAGGCGGAAAGGACCGGTGCCGTTGGCGCGAAACGAGGCAGCATTCTCGATGCCCTTGCGTCGGTCCACCGGGCGCGTAGCCTGGTTTTCTTCAGACCACTTCTTGTTCATGATGAACAGCAGCGAGAGCACATCGGGCAGGATGGGAAACGGTGCCTTGGTCTCGATATCAACCGTGAAATCGTTGACCTTGCGAACTTCCTTGATGTCGTTGGTGTAGCTCTTCATGTCCGAGCCTTCGCCCGAGGCGCGGGCAAAGCTGAACAACACATCGTCGGCGGTGAACGGTGCTCCGTCGTGAAACTTCACGCCCTTGCGCAGTTCGAAACGCCACACGCTGGGGGATGTCTGCTTCCAGCTGGTGGCGAGTCCTGGCACCAGTCCCAGGTTCCTGTCCCGCCCCACCAGCGGTTCATACACGTTGTTCGTCACACTGAGCTGCAGCGATTCGTTGAGCGAGTGTGGGTCCATGGAGAGTGCGTCACCCTGATTTCCAATGCGGATGGTCTGGGCCTGGGCCGAGCCCATGGCGAACGTCGCGGCCATCACGAGACCAGTGATCAGTGTCTTGTTGAACTTCATGCATCGCTCCTTGTTTGCTTGGACATTTTGGTGGTGACCGGGTTGGCTTTGACGGGAGTCCCAGCCAGCGGCATGCCGTGCTCGATGAGGCCGGCATGCAAGGCGGCACCCAGGGGCAGCACCTCATCGTTGAAATCGTAGCGGCTGTTGTGCAGGTAGCAGCCGCCCATGCCGCTCTCCAGCCCCTGGCCCAGGCGCAGGTAGGCGCCAGGCTTGGCCTGCAGCATGAATGAAAAATCTTCGGCACCCATGCTCGGGTCCATGTTGCGGTCCACATGGTCGTGGCCCAGCAGCTTCTGCGCCACGTCGGCGGCAAAGCGGGCCTCGGCGGCACTGTTGATGGTGGCTGGGTAGATGCGCTCGTACTTCACATGGGCAGCGGCACCCAGACCGAGCGCCACGCCGGAACACACCTCTTGCAGGCGCTGTTCGATCAGGTTCTGCACTTCGGCGTTGAAGGTGCGCACCGTGCCCACCAGTGTGGCCTTGCCCGGCATCACGCTGAACGCACCCATGTCGCCGGCCTGCATCGCACAGATGCTGATGACCGCGCTGTCGATGGCGCGCACATTCCGCGAGACGATGCTCTGTACTGCAGTGATGATGTGGGCCGACACCAGCACCGGGTCCACCGTTTGGTAAGGGTGTGCGCCGTGGCCGCCCTTGCCGGTGATTTCGATGGTGATGCGGTCGGCCGACGCCATCATGGGACCGGGGTTCACACCCACCGTGCCGGGTTCCATCTGCGGCCAGTTGTGCATGCCGTAGACGGACTGCACCGGGAAGCGCTCGAACAGACCGTCTTCGATCATGGCCTTGGCGCCGGCAAATCCCTCCTCGCCGGGCTGAAAAATCAACACCGCCGTTCCGTCGAACTGCCGAGTTTCGGCCAGATAGCGGGCCGCGCCCACCAGCATGGTGGTGTGTCCATCATGCCCGCAACCGTGCATCATTCCGGGCTTGGTGGACTTCCAGGCGAAGTCGTTGTGCTCGGTCATGGGCAAGGCATCCATGTCGGCGCGCAAACCGATCATGCGGCCGCTCTCGCGCTTCTGGCCATGAATGACAGCCACCACACCGGTCTTGCCGATCGCGGTGTGGATCTCGTCCACGCCACAGACCTTGAGCGACTCCACCACGCGTTGCGCGGTGTAGTGCTCTTCAAAGCCGATTTCGGGATGTGCGTGCAGATCGCGCCGCAGCGCGGTGAGTTCGGGGTGAAAGGCCGCGATGTGCGCAAACGCGCGACCGTGGGCATTGATGCGGGAGGTCAACATGCTGGGTCGCGTTCAATGGCCGCCGGATTTTTCAACGCGCAAGCGTGGGTCGACCGCAAAGTACAGAAGATCCACGATCAGGTTAATCACCACGAAGATCAGCGCAATGAGGCAGAGGTAGGCCGCCATCACGGGAATGTCCGCGAACGTGACGGCCTGGATGAACAGCAGACCCATGCCGGGCCACTGGAACACCGTCTCGGTGATGATGGCGAACGCGATCAGGCCACCGAGCTGCAGCCCGGTGATGGTCATCACGGGCACCAGTGTGTTCTTCAACGCGTGGCCGAAGTGCACAGCGCGGTCGGTGAGGCCCCGGGCACGTGCGAACTTGATGTAGTCGGTGCGCAGCACCTCCAGCATCTCGGCGCGCACCAGGCGCATGATCAGCGTGAGCTGAAAGATGGCCAGCGTGATCGCTGGCAAGGTGATGTGCAGCCAGCCCTTGGCGGTGAGCAGGCCAGTGGACCACCAGCCCAGCTGCACCACGTCGCCCCGACCAAAGCTGGGGAACCAGCCCAGGTTCACCGCGAACACCAGGATCAGCAGGATGCCGATGAGGAAAGTGGGCAGCGACACACCGAGCAGGGAGACGGTCATGAACACCTGGCTCATGAAGGTGCCTCGCTTGAGCGCGGCGTAAACCCCCATGGGAATGCCCACCGAGAGTGCCAGCACCGCGGCCACCGTGGCCAGCTCCAGCGTGGCCGGCAAGCGCTCGGCGATCAGGCGGGAGACCTTGGCACCCTGACGCAAGCTCAGCCCGAATTCGCCTTGGACCGCATTGGCCAGGAAATGCCAGAACTGCACAAAGAAAGGTTGATCCAGGCCCAGGTCGGCGCGAAGCTCGCGGATCTGCTCTGCCGTGGCGTCTTGCCCGAGCAAAAACACCACCGGGTCGCCCACGTACTGAAACAACATGAAAGCGATCAGCGCAACGCTGACCATGACGATCACGGCTTGCGCCAGCCGCCGGAGAATGAATGCAAACATCGTGGATACAAATGAAGAGAGGGTCGCACCCCGGGGTGAACGACCCTCTGCCGATGGGCTGAGTTCAGTTTACCTTGATCAGGCGCCAGTCCAGCCGGTTGTCGGCGCGGTGCACCACGTCGATGTTCTTCTTCATCGCCCACGGAATCACCTGGTTGTGCAGCGGAATGTGCGCCACATCTTCGTTCTGCAAGGTCAGGGCTTTGGTCAGCAGCTCGGTGCGCAGTTTCAGGTCGGTTTCCTTCTTGGTGCGCTCCACCAGCGCGTCCATCTGTGGGTTGCTGTAACGGCCCACGTTGTAGTTGCCGTCACCACCGGCACCGACCGAACGCACCAGCGACTGCAGGCTGTAAAGCGCGTCGAAGGTCGGCACGCCCCAGCCCAGCATGTAAATGCTGGCTTCATAACGCTGAATCATCGGGAAGTAGGTCGACAGCGGCAGCGTGCGCAGCTTGGCCTTCACTCCGATGCGCGCCCACATGGCGGTGACCGCCTGGCAGATCTGCTCGTCGTTGATGTAGCGGTTGTTCGGACAGGCGAAATCCACCTCAAAGCCATCTTTGTAGCCCGCATCGGCCAGCAGCTTTTGCGCGGCAGCCACGTCAAACGGGTAGCGCTTGTGCACCGCCTCCGTCCAGCCGTTCACTTGCGGCGCCACCATCGCGCCGGTGGGCTGACCCAGGCCACGCAGCGTCACGCGGGCAATCGTGTTCATGTCGATCGCCTGGTAGAGCGCCTTGCGCACACGCTGGTCTTTCAGCGGATTCTTGCCCTTGATGTTGCTGCCCGGCAATTCATTGCGAAATTGGTCCATGCCGAAGAAGATGGTGCGGTTCTCAATCCCGTCAACCACCTTGAGCTGCCCTTCCGAGCGCACGCGCGGCAAGTCCTGCGGGCTGGGGTCCAGCACCAGATCCACCTCGCCCGAGAGCAGCGCAGCCATGCGCGTGGCCACCGCTTTCACAGGCGTGTAGATCACTTCGGTCACGTTGCCTTCGGACTTGCCCCACCAGTTCGGGTTGCGGGTGAGCACCATCTTCTGGTCGGGCTGCCACTCTTTCAACACAAACGGCCCGGTGCCGTTGGCGTTGCGGTGGGCAAAGTTCTCGTCTTGCGTCTTGATGTCTTTCGGCGAGGTCGAGTTGTTCTTCTCGGCCCAGGCTTTGCTCATCATGCGCAGCTCGGTGAGCTGGTTCAGCAGAACAGGGTTGGGGTCTTTGGTGAAAATGTCGATGGTGTTCGCATCCACCTTCACCACCTTGTCGATGCCCTGGGCGTAGATGCCGAAGTTCGAGGTCTTGGTCATCGCGCGCTCGATCGAAAACACCGCATCGTCGGCCGAGAAGGTGGAGCCATCGTGAAACTTCACGCCCGTGCGCAGGTTCAGGCGCAACTGCGTGGGCGTCATCTGCTTCCAGGCGGTAGCCAGAATCGGCTCGGGCTTGAAGGTCTTGCTGTTGTAGTACACGAGCGACTCATAAACCGCCGCGTGAATGCCGTTGGCCAGTGCGTTGTTCTGCGAATGGATGTCCCAGGTGGGAATGTCGCTGGCGCTGGTCCATTTGAAGGTCTTGGCGTGCACGCCGCCGGCGGTCATCGCAAGCGCCACCGACAAAGCGGCCAAACGGAAGTGGGAAAAATTGGAATGCATGGAGATACCCTGATCAGTAATGACGACCACGGACTATGCAACAAACGTTCCCGCTATCAATCCGGGAGTAACCCGCATCGCAATCCACAAACCTCCACTGGCACTGATCATGGCTTCAACACGTCTGCCAGCTCCAGCGCCAGCGGCCCATACCAAGCGGTGAGCGCGCTGCGGGTGTTGTCGGTGTCGGTCATGAGGGCCACCACCCTCAGCGGCCCGGGCTCCTCACCAAACGCTTGGCGGAAATCGGCCTGCACGTCGCGCACATGGTCGCGCCACACACCGATGTCCCTTGGGCCGCTGTCGAGCACCATTTTGCGGATACGGTCGGTGCGTGGATTCACCACCACGGTGCCAGGCATCTCTTTGTTGCCCCACACGTACATCAGCGTGGCGTAGGGCAATTCCTCTCCGGTGAGCAGGCGGCTCATTTCAGAGAGGCGATGCATCTTCGGAGACCAGCGCGCGCGGTCGCCTTCGAACGCGAGCACAACACCCACCGGCGAATCGGAGGCGTCGGCCGCCGCGAGGTCTGCACCCAGAGGCAGTGCATCCACACGCCAAGAAAACGAAAGGCGCCCTGGCTGGGACAGCAACGGCTCAAACCGGCGCCGCAAGATGCTCACCGAGTTGTCGGCCTTTACGCGCAACGCCGGCCGGGCCGACACCACCACCGGCTCAAACACCACCTGGCGCTTGCCTGGCAAGGCAAACGGCTGCCAGCTCACTGCACTGGGCGGTGTGGTCAACAGTCGACCTGCCGCCTGGCTCAAGGCCCGGTGCTCCGCAAGGGACGACGCATCGCCGTCGGCATCGGTGCGTTCGATTGGCGCTGCACAGGCCACCAAGCCCACGACAAGCACGACCCAAGCCAGCTTCCGGCAGAACGCGAACGAGCGATCGAACGGGGTAACGCGTGGAGCGAATGGGCAATACCGCATGTTGGAAATTGGTCAAATAGAACTCATGAAAACCGAAAAATCACTAAGAAAATGAGTATTTTTAAATTACATTCCAAAACCGAAGCCCACCATCGGGCTTCCGCGACGGATCCTGGAGGGCCCAACAGCCGTCACTATCTGGCGCGTTCAAATCACACCACAACGGAGGATTACATGTTCAAGAAATTTCTGGCCAGCCTGCTGGCATTGGTTACAGCTGTCAGCTTCGCCGCCGTCGACATCAACAAGGCCACCGTGGCCGACCTGGACAGCATCAAAGGCATCGGCCCCGCCACATCCGCCAAGATGGTCGACGAGCGCAAGGCAGCACCGTTCAAAGACTGGGCCGATCTGATCCAGAGGGTACCGGGCATTGGTGACAAACGCGCAGCGAAATTGTCAGCCCAGGGCCTGACTGTGAACGGTGACGCGTTCAAGCCCGTGGCGAAACCGGTTACTGAGAAAAAGGCGGCAGACAAG
>JANPKR010000528.1:0-1686 GCA_031426175.1 Hydrogenophaga sp.
GGCATGCCCGGCACGGCCAGACCGATGGCCTTTGGCTTTTCCGCCAGCAGACGGCGGATTTCGCGTGGGTTCACATGGCCTTCGATCGCGTAGCCACCAATGAGGCCGGTGTGGCACGAGCCGAACTTCTCGGGCATGCCCAGGCGCTTGCGCACGGCGGCGTTGCCGGTGTCGAACACCTGAACCTGAAAGCCGTCGGCCTGCAAAATCTTGACCCAGTCCTGACAGCAGCCGCAGTTGGGGTCTTTCCAGACTTGCAGCACCGGCAGGGCGGCGGGTGTTTGTGCCCAGGTGGGCAAGGCTGCAGCGGCGGTGAAGGCGGCGGCTGCGCTGATGAGGGAACGTCTTTGCATGGTGGGCTCCTGTGGAATCAAGCTTTGGGGGCGACGCGGATGGTGCCGCGCATGCCGGCTTCGAAGTGGCCGGCAATCAGGCAGGCGAACTCAAAGTCGCCGGGGCGGTTGAAGGTCCAGACGATCTCGCCTTGTTTGCCGGCTGCTACATGCGCCATGTAGGGCTCGTCGTGCTCCATCTTGGGAAACTTCTTCATCATCTCGGCGTGGGCCTTGAGCTCGTCGCCGGTGCCGATCACGATCTCGTGCAACACCTTGCCGACGTTGACGGCACGGATGCGCAGGGTGTCGCCTTCGCGCACGTCGATGTGGTTCGGGGTCATTTTCATGTCGTCGCTCATGCGAATGTCCACCGTGCGTCGGGCCCGGGCTGGTTCACCGGCGATGCCCCACGGCTTCTGTTCTTTCACCAGGGGCGCGTTGGCTTTGGGGTGCTGGTCACCGTGGGCAAAGGCGCGCGGCAGGGCCAGCACCAGCGGGAAGGCCAACAGGCCGCGTCGTGTCTTGAAGCTCATGTGTTTTCTCCGTGGATGTTTCAATGATTGCCGTGGCCGCCCGCAGGCTTGCGCACGGTGGTGGCGGGTGGAGTTGATGGGGTGGCAGCGGCGGGTCGGGCAGCCACAGGTGCGGCACCGGTGTCCACCAGCCGCGCCTGCGTGCCGGGTGGCATCTTGTAGACGCCGGGGTCGGTGTAGTCGCCTGCCTTCTGGTCGGCGCGCACCTTGAGCGTGGTGAACATGCCGCCCATTTCAATCGGTCCGTAGGGCCCGGTGCCGGTCATCATGGGGAAGGTGTTGGTAGGCAACTCCATCTCCATCTCGCCCATGTCGGCCATGCCGCGTTCGCCCATCACCATGTAGTCGGGCACGGCGCGTTGGAGTGGCGCGACCAGGCCACTGTGGTCCACGCCGATCATGGTCGGTACGCCGTGACCCATGGCGCCCATGGTGTGGTGGCTCTTGTGGCAATGCATGGCCCAGTCGCCGGGTTCGTCGGCGATGAATTCGAGCTGGCGCATCTGGCCCACCGCCACGTCGGTCGTCACCTCGGGCCAGCGCGATCCTTTGGGCGTGGGACCGCCGTCGGTGCCACTCACCTCGAACTCGATCCCGTGGATGTGGATCGGGTGGTTGGTCATGGTGAGGTTGCCCACGCGCACCCGCACGCGCTCGCCCAGACGCGCCACCAGCGGCGTGATACCGGGAAACACACGGCTGTTCCAGCTCCAGATGTTCTGGTCGAGCATGGTGTTGACCTGCGGCGTCATGCTGCCGGGCTCCACGTCGTACGCGCTCAGCAGGAAGCAGTAGTCGCGCTGCACGTCTTCGATGAG
>JANPKR010000529.1:0-6533 GCA_031426175.1 Hydrogenophaga sp.
CCAGATGCTCGCACAAACCCGGTAGGTGGTAGGGTATGCCACAGGGAGTGACCGTGAAAAACCCCATATGTGGCGCCAACCTGTCGTCCATCGACCAACGGGCAAACCTTCCATGTCACATCGCAGCTCCAGCCAGTACCGACCCCGGCCTCGCCTCCTCGTGGTCGACGACGAAGCGCCGCAGCAACGCGCCCTGTGCGAGATCCTCGTGGACCAGGGATACGACGTCGTGGGCTGCACCGACCCCCTGGTTGCACTGGAAAAGCTCGACCAGTCCAGCTTCGAGCTGTTGTTGACCGACTTGCAGATGCCGGGCATCGACGGCATCGAGCTCACGCGCCGGGCCCAGGCGGTCGCGCCCGACATGGTCATCGTGCTCATGACCGCGCACGGCAGCATCGGCAGCGTGGTGGATGCCATGAAGAACGGCGCCATCGACTACGTGCAGAAACCCTTTCGCATCAGCGGCATCGTGCCGGCGGTGGAGCGTGCGCTGGAAGTGCAGCGCCTGCGGGTGAACAACCGGCGTCTGGAAGCCGAAGTGTCACAACAGGTCAAGGAACTGGTGGCTGTGAACCAGGAGCTCGACGCCTTTGCGGCCCGGCTGGCGCACGACCTGCGAGGGCCGCTGGTGAACATGCGCAGCATCCTGGCGATGGCACTGCAAGACTCGAACGGAGCGCAGGACGCTCAGCATGCCGAGCTCTTGCGCAGGGGAGTGCAGTCGGGCGACCTGGCGCTGCGCATGGTGCGCGACTTGCTGGACTTCGCGCGGTTGGGCAACCAGCCGCTGACCATGGCACCGCTGCAACTCGACGAGGTATTGCAGGGGGCGCTGGCCACGGTCAAGCCCCATTGCGAAGGTCGGCAGATCGAATGGAACATCGGCCAGCTGCCCACGCTGCAGGGCCACGCGGGTCTTCTGCAGCAGGCGTTTGTCAACTTGCTGGGCAACGCGATCAAGTACACCTCGGCGCGCCCGGTGGCGCACATCTCGGTCGTGGCCCGGCCCCTGGACGGCGGCGGCCATGCGATCGTCTTCTCGGACGATGGCGCGGGCTTCGATCCCAGGCACGCCGACCAGCTCTTCAAGCCGTTCCGTCGCCTGCACACCGCCGATGAGTTTGTCGGGGAAGGCATGGGCCTGGCCAATGTGCGGCGCATCGTCGAACGCCACGGAGGCACGGTGACCGCCCAGGGCCGACTTGGCGAAGGCGCCACCTTCAGCCTGGTGCTGCCTGCACCTTCAGCTTCCCACTGACGGCATGCAGGCGGCGCTCAACCCCGAACAAACAGCCACGGCGCTGCCCTACCCCGCACTGGCCGACGCGATCACAGCGCTGCTGCACGACCCCACGGTCGTGGTGCCCGCGCGCACCGTGCATGCACTCACCAGCGGCGGCAGTCTGTTCGTGATGCCGGCGGCAGATGCGCGCGTGGCCATCACCAAACTCATCTCCTTCATCCCCGACAACGCCGCGCGCGGTCTGCCTGCGATCCAGGGCGACATCGTGGTGTTCGACTCGGTCACTGGCCAGCGCACCGCCCTGCTCGACGGCCCAACCGTCACCGCACGCCGCACAGCCGCGGTGTCGCTCCTCGCAGCACGCTTGCTCGCGCCGCGCACCGACGGGCCCTTGCTGATCGTGGGCGCGGGTGTGCAGGGCCGCTCGCACCTCGAAGCGTTTCAAACAGGCCTGGGCTTGCAGGAGGTGTGGGTGGCTTCGCGCAGCGCCGCGAGCGCCGACGCGCTGGTGCGGCACGCACTGGGCCTGGGCTTGCGCGCGACGCGTGTGACGGATGCCGACGCCGCGCTGGCCCATTGCCCGCTGGTCGTGAGCTGCACTTCGGCACAAGGCATTGCCTTGCGCGCCAACCCGCGCAGCGACGCCTTCGTGGCCGCCGTTGGCGCGTTCACACCGCGCATGGTGGAGTGGGCGCCCGAGGTCTGCCGCTGGCTGGCCGCCGAGGGCCTGCTGGTGGTGGACACGCGCGATGCCGACCACGAGGCGGGCGACCTGCTGCAGGCCGGCATCGATGTGCCCGCGCTGGCCACACTGGCCGACGTGGTGCGCGACCCGGCAGCGTACCGGCACAACGGGCCGGTGTTCTTCAAGAGCTGCGGCTGGGCCGGCTGGGATCTGGCCGCGGCACGGCTGGCCCTGCGTCGGTAGTCTTCAGCGGTAGGTGGCCAGGTGGATGCTGGTCTCGGTGCTCTGGATGCCCTTGATCAGCCGGATGCGCTCCAGCACCTGCGAGAGCTCGGTCATGGAGCCGGCGCTGAGCTCGGCCAGCAGATCCCAGCGGCCGTTGGTGTCGTGCAGTGCGGCCACGCCGGGCTCGCCCAGCAGGCTGCTGATCACCGCGCGCGTCTGGTTGCCGTCCACCAGCACCGCCATCCAGGCGCGGATGCGCTCGGGCTCGGCTTCGGGCCGCAGGCGCACCGTGTAGCCCACGATCAGCTGCTGGTCTTCGAGCTTGCGGATGCGGTTGGTCACCGTGCCGCGCGACACCTTGAGGCGGTGCGCCAGCTCGGCCACGGTGGCGCGCGCGTTCTGGCGCAGCTGGGCAATGAGGGCTTGGTCAATGTCGTCCATGTGCACATTTTGGCATTCAAGGCTGCCGTTTTGCTGCATTTCCTCTTCATATGGCAAGTTTTTGCCGATTCACATTGCCACGGGGCTGCGGGACACTGCTTGCCATGACTTCGAGCCACACCATGAATCCCGCCAACACCCTCTTTCTGAGCGCGCCCGCTGCCGCCGACCTCATCAACCGCCACGGCATCCCGCAGACCCTGCGCGGCATGCGGGATGCGATCGCTGAAGACTTTGCGCGCTGGGACGATTTCGACAAATCGGCCCGCGTGGCCAACCACAGCGCCAACGGCGTGATCGAACTCATGCCGATCGCCGACGACACGCTCTACAGCTTCAAGTACGTCAATGGGCACCCGAAAAACACGGGCCTGGGCCTGTCCACCGTGATGGCCTTCGGCGTGCTCGCCGACGTGGCCACCGGCACCCCGCTGCTGCTGTCCGAACTCACGCTCACCACCGCGCTACGCACCGCCGCCACCTCGGCCCTGGCCGCGCAGACGCTGGCCCGGCCCGAGAGCCGCGTGATGGCGCTCATCGGCAACGGCGCGCAGAGCGAATTTCAGGCGCTGGCCTTCCAGCACCTGGTGGGCATCACCACGCTGCGCGTGTTCGACTTGGACCGCGCCGCGACCGCCAAGCTGGTGATAAACCTCGCGGGCAGCGGCTTGACCATCGTGGTGTGCGAAAGCACCGCCGAGGCCGTGCGCGGCGCCGACATCGTGACCACCATCACCGCCGACAAGACCAACGCCACCATCGTCACGCTCGAGATGCTCGAGCCCGGCATGCACATCAACGGCGTGGGCGGCGACTGTCCCGGCAAGACCGAACTGCACGCCGAGGTGCTGCAACGCGCCAGTGTGTTCGTGGAATACACGCCGCAAACGCGCGTCGAAGGCGACATCCAGCAGATGCCGGCCGACTTTGCGGTGACCGAGCTGCACGATGTGCTGGCTGGCCGTGCGCCAGGCCGAACCGACGCCGAGCAGGTCACGGTGTTCGACTCGGTCGGCTTCGCGCTCGAAGACTATTCGGCGCTGCGCTTCATGCACGGTCTGGCCATCGCGCAAGGCATGGGCACCACCGTCTCGCTGATCCCCGATCTGGCGGACCCCAAGGACCTGTTTGGCGCGTTGCGCACGAAGACGGCGGCCGCAGGGTTGCGGCTGGTGGCGTGACGCTGCGGCGCACTCAAGCCGTTTGCGTGCGCACCCACTGCACAAAAGCCACCACCGGCGCACGCGCCCGGTCGGTGGTGCGCACACTCAAGAAATGCACCGGCCGCACGATCTTTTGCAGGCTGCGCTCCCCCAGCACGACCAACTCACCACGCTCGATCTCGCGCGCCGCCAAACGCGTGCTTTCCAGCGCCACACCCATGCCGTCGGCCGCGGCCGAAATGGCCATGGCAGCGCGGTCGAAAGAAGGACGGGGGCGCTGGGGCAAGGCCAGCCCGTTGAGCTGAAACCACTCGGCCCAGCCCACCGGGCTGAGCTGAGAGTCGATGAGCGTCAACCGCTGGAGGGTCCGGGAGGCGGGCTCCCTGGCGACCAGCAGGCCGGGTGACACCAGGGGCGCGATGCGCTCGTCGCCCAGCGAGACCACGTCCAGCCCCGGTTTGTGGCGTGCCGCACCGTACGAGAGCGCCACGTCGATGTCGCGCACCACGCCCAGGTCCACCGGGTCGGCGCCGGTGGTCAGGCGGATGTTGATGGCCGGATGCTGCGCCACGAACGAGGGCAAGTGCGGACCCAGCCACTTGAGCGCGAGGCTGGGTGCGCAGTGCACCGCCAGCACCTCGTCGTGCGTGGGCAGCTGCACCTCGGCGCAGGTGGCTTCCAGCGCGTCGAACAAACGGCCCAGGCTTTCAAAGAGGCGACGCCCCTCCTGCGTGGTCTGCACCTGGCGGTGGCGGCGCTCGAACAGCGCGCGGCCGAAGTGCCGCTCCAGGTCGCGGATCTGGTGGCTGATGGCCGAGGCCGTGAGGTGCAGCTCTTGGGCTGCGAGCGCAAAACTCTGCAGGCGCGCGGCGGCTTCGAAGGTGCGCAGCCGGGCCAGCGGTGGAAGATTTCTCATGCCATGAGCTTTCAGATGAAACTGACTCATGTTTCCATGAGCATTCATCGTTTGTCAACGCGCGCGCCCTGGAGGACCATCACGGCTCATCACCATCCGAGGAGACACCATGTCCGCCGTGCTCGAAAAACTCTCAGCGTTGGGGCAGAAGCCGAACTTGCGGGAACACCGCCACGACCCGCTGACCGATCCCAAGGTCTCGATTTACCAACCCGACCAACCTGGCCTGATCTACCCCGGCATTCCCACATTCGACAACGTCGCGCAGGAGCGCCAGTACCTGAAGGAGCGCCTGGCGGGCGCCTGCCGCGCGTTTGCGCGCCAGGGCTTCGACTACGGCTTCGCCGGTCACCTGACCATCCGCGATCCCGAACACCCGCACCTGTACTGGACCAACCCGATGGCCGTGCATTTCGCGCAGGTGAAGATGTCCAACCTGATCCTGGTGGACCACCAGGGCCAGGTGGTGGAAGGCCGCCATGCGGTCAACCGCGCGGGCTTTGTGTTGCACGCGGCGGTGCACGAGGCGCACCCCGACATCATTGCCATGTGCCACGCGCACACGGTCTACGGCACGGCGTTCGCGTCGCTGGGCCAGCCGCTGCTGCCGATCTCGCAAGATGCAGCTGCGTTCTTCGAAGACCACGTGGTGATCGGCGACGAAGCGGGCCAGGTGGCGGTGGAAGTCAAAGCCGGCCTGAAGGTGGCCGACTGGTTCAAGGGCGTGAAAGCCGCGATTCACCAGAACCACGGCCTGTTCACCGCGAGCCGCCACAGCATCGAGGCGGCGGCGTTCTGGTTCATCGCGCTGGAGCGTTGCTGCCAGCAGCAACTGGCCGTGATGGCCACCGGCGCCACCCCGCGCCTGGTGCCGGCCGAGCGCGCACGCTACAGCCGCGAGCACGTGGGCAGCGAATACATCGGCTGGCTGCACTTCCAGACCATCTGGAACGACCTGGTGCGCAGCGAGCCCGACCTGTTCGACTGAAGCCCAAGAGGATCAAAGCTTGCCGTAGGTCTTTTTGGCGGCCTGGACGCACGAAGACTTGGCATCACCCGACATGGCGTCGCACTTCTCGGTGGCGACCTTGTACTTGGCTTCGTTGACGTCTTCCTTGCCCTCGGCGCGGACTTCGGCTGTCGCCTTCGTGGCCTTGGCCGTGGCCAGTGCAGACACGTGCGTCGCCTTCGCCTCCTTGTTGCAGACGTCCTTGGCGTTGCCGCTCAGGTCGTCACAGCGCTCCTTGGCCACTTCGTAAGCACCGTCGGCCTTGACCGTCTGCACCTTGATGCCATCGGCCGGCTTGCCACTGGATTGGAACTCCAGCTCGGCGCGCGCGTTCTTTTCTGTGGCTTCGGCTTCTTCCCTGCAGATGTCCTTGGCGTTGGCCTTGAGGCTGGAACAAGCGGCCTTGGCAGCCTTGAAGTCTGCGCTGATGGTGGTTTTGGCGGCGGCGTAATCGGCCTTGCTGAGTGTGGCGGCATGCGTGAGCAACGGAGCCAGCAGGAAAGCGCCGACCAACAGCACGGTACGGGAATGGGTGGTGGTTTTCATGGGATGCCTTTTCAGAGTGGAGGAGAACGCCCGAGCATCCGCCCCTCGACGCGTCCGGTCTGTTCGGTCTCCAACGGAGCGAGCAACGACGGCAACGCGCGTGACAAGCGCAAAGAGGCCTGCGGCGTAGCATCCAAAGCCATGCCCAACACCCCCGCCGACCCCAGCCTGATCGACTCGCCCGTGGCGGTGCGCCGCCTGCTCACCACGCTGGCGCTGGTGACGCTGGGCAACAGCGGCATGTACGTGGTGGCGGTGGTGCTGCCGGCGGTGCAGGCCGAGTTCGGCGTGGGCCGGGCCGA
>JANPKR010000530.1:0-7972 GCA_031426175.1 Hydrogenophaga sp.
CAGGTGGAAGCCATGACGCTGGCGCAACGCATGATCGTGATGAACGCCGGCAACATGGAGCAGTTCGGCACACCCGAAGAGGTGTATTCGCGCCCGGCCACCACCTTCGTGGCCAGCTTCATCGGCTCGCCGCCCATGAACCTGCTCAAGGGCGCACCGGGCGGCAAGCCAGGCCAGATTCTGGGCGTGCGGCCCGAGCATCTGGACATCGGCGCCGAAGGCTGGGCCTTGCACGTGGAGACGGTGGAACTGCTGGGCGCCGAGCGTCTGGTGCATGCTCGCCTGGGTGATGAAAAACTCATCATCCGCACCCATGAGGACCAGGGTGCACCGGTGGTGGGCAGCACCATTCACGCCCAGCCACGGCTGGACCGGCTGCACTGGTTCGATGCATCCACAGGCAAACGGGTGTGACCATGGCATATGAAATGCCCGCCTGGCCCTACCCCCGCTGGATCGCTCACCGTGGCGCCGGCAAGCTTGCACCGGAGAACACCCTGTCTGCGTTTCGGCTCGGCGCGGCCCACGGCTACCGCATGTTTGAATGCGACGCCAAGCTCAGCGCCGACGGCGTGGTGTTCCTCCTGCACGACGACACGCTCGATCGCACCACCAACGGCCACGGTATCGGCGGCGACCAATCCTGGAGCGCCTTGAGCCAACTGGATGCCGGCAGCTGGCATTCACGCGGCTTCGCCGGTGAACCGCTGGCCACGCTGGAGGCCTTGGCCAGTTACTGTCAGGCCAACAGCTGCTGGCTCAACATCGAAATCAAACCCACGCCAGGCCTGGAAGCGCAGACCGGTCGGGCCGTGGCGGCGGCAGCACACCGGTGGTGGAGAGGTCAGCCGGGCTGGCCGCCACTGCTCACCTCGTTTCAGCCCGAGGCCCTTCAAGGGGCCATCGCCAGTGCGCCCAACTTGCCGCGCGGCCTGCTGCTGGACACCCTGTGGGACGGTTGGCTGGACGTGGCCCGCTCGCTGGAGTGCGTGGCGATCGTGTGCAACCACGCGCTGTGGGACGCTGCGCTGGTGAACACCGCCCGCGAAAACCGCCTGCGCATGCTGGCCTACACGGTCAACGACGACTGGGCGGCCCAGCGCCTGCTCAATCTGGGGCTGGACGGCATCATCACCGACCGGGTGGACCTGTTCGCGCCGGGCGCCTGATTCAGCGTCCGCGCAACCACCAGGCCACAGAGCCCTGCGCCAGCACCAGCGCTGCATAGGTGGCGATCTTGCCGTCGCGCCCGAAAAACACCAGCCCGGCCAACAAAACCGCCAACCCGGCAATACACAAAACCAAAAGCTGGGCGGCGGCTCCAAACCCAGGCCGCCCCTTGCGCCGAACGCGCAAGCCGGCCCACAACAGCAAACCCACACCGAGCGCGGGCGCCACAAAACCCGCCAAATGGGCCAAGACGGACAAAAGTGTCATTGAAAGTTGACGGTGACATGCATAAGCGATCAATTTTATAATCCGGCCATGTCTGTCTGGACCCTCGGCATCAACCACCACACGGCTCCGCTCGATTTGCGGGGCCGTTTTGCGTTTGCGCTCGACCAGATCCAGCCCACCTTGCACGGTTATCGCCAAAGCCTGGTGCGCCAGCCCGAGGCCACCCTGCTCTCCACCTGCAACCGCACCGAGCTCTACGGCGCAGGCGACGCCTCGGCCGTGGACCCCACGCTGGACTGGCTGGCCCAGACCGGCGGGGTGAGCACGAACGTCCTGCGCGACCACGCCTACGTGCTGCGCGACGACCAAGCGGCTCGCCATGCGTTCCGCGTGGCCAGCGGACTGGACAGCATGGTGCTGGGCGAAGCGCAGATCCTCGGCCAGATGAAAGACGCGGTGCGCGCTGCCAACGATGCCGGCGCGCTCGGCAGCACGCTGCACCAGCTGTTCCAGCGCTCGTTTGCCGTGGCCAAGGAAGTGCGCAGCTCCACCGAAATCGGTGCCCATTCCATCAGCATGACGGCTGCCGCGGTTCGCCTGGCCTCGCAGCTGTTCGAAGACCTGAAAGACATCCGGGTGCTGTTCGTGGGTGCAGGCGAGATGATCGAACTCGCCGCCACCCACTTCGCCGCCAAAACACCCAAGAGCATGGCGATTGCCAATCGCACTTTGGAGCGCGGCGAAAAACTGGCCAACCGGTTCGGCGCCCAGGTGATCCGCCTGGCCGACGTGCCCGACCGACTGCACGAGTTCGACGCCGTGATCAGCTGCACCGCCAGCACGCTGCCGATCATCGGCCTGGGCGCGGTGGAGCGTGCGCTCAAAAAACGCCGCTACCGCCCCATGTTCATGGTCGATCTGGCCGTGCCTCGGGACATCGAGTTTGAAGTGAAGGCCTTGACCGACGTGTACCTCTACACGGTGGACGACCTGGCCACCGTGGTTCAGACCGGCAAGGACAACCGCCAGGCCGCGGTGGCCCAGGCCGAGGTGATCATCGACGCTGGCGTGGCCAGCTTCATGAACTGGATGGAGCAACGCAACCCCGCCAGTGGCGTGGTGCCCCTGATCCAGCAGATCAACGCGCAGGCCGATGAATGGCGCGCCACCGAACTCGCCCGCGCTCGTCGCATGCTGGCCAAGGGCGAGCCCGTTGAAGTGGTGCTGGAAGCCTTGTCCAAAGGCCTGACTCAGAAGATGCTGCACGGCACGCTGGCCGAACTGCACACCGGCGACAGCGCCGCACGTATCGCCACTGCGCAGACCGTCTCGCGCCTCTTTTTGCGCGAATCTTCGACCAGGTCGCCACGCGATCCGCAGGCCTAGCGGCTCGCCCGGGGCATGGCCATCCGCGGTTCGTTGCCGCCGGATGGCTGGCCTGCCGACACCGACATTCCCCACCCATGAAATCCTTCGTCCGCGACACATTGCTGCGCCAGCGAGCCCGCCTGCACGAGCTTGACGCCTTGCTCTCGGCCCCTGACGTGGTGGACAACATGGAACGCTTCAAGGCGCTGAGTCGCGAACATGCCGATGCATCCACCGTGGTCGAGGTGTTCAATCGATACCTGCAGCGTGAGGCCGACCTGGCCGCAGCCAACGACATGCTGGGTGACGCCGACATGTCCGACCTGGCCCGCGAAGAAATTGACGCAGCCCAGGCCGACATGGAGCAGCTCGACACCGACCTGCAGCAACTGCTGCTGCCCAAGGACCCCGACGACGAGCGCAACGCATTTGTGGAAGTGCGCGCCGGCACCGGTGGCGACGAATCAGCGCTTTTCGCCGGTGACCTCGCGCGCCTGTACACCCGCTACGCCGAACGCCAGGGCTGGCAGGTCGAGGCGGTGAGCGAATCACCGAGCGAGCTCGGTGGCTACAAAGAGGTGGTGCTGCGCGTGTCCGGCGCTGGCGCCTACGGCCGGCTGCGCTTTGAATCGGGTGGCCACCGCGTGCAACGCGTGCCCGCCACTGAAACGCAAGGTCGCATCCACACCAGCGCAGCCACCGTGGCGGTGATGCCCGAGCCGGATGAGACCGAGGCCATCAAGCTCAACCCCAGCGAGCTGCGCATCGACACCTACCGCGCCAGCGGCGCAGGTGGCCAGCACATCAACAAGACCGACTCCGCCGTGCGCGTGACCCACCTGCCCACCGGCATGACCGCCGAGTGCCAGGATGGCCGCAGCCAGCACAGCAACAAGGCCAAGGCGCTGCAAGTGCTCACTGCGCGCCTGCAGGAAAAGGACCGCAGCGAGCGTGCTGCCAAGGAAGCCGCCACCCGCAAGGGACTGGTCGGCAGCGGCGACCGCAGCGACCGCATCCGCACCTACAACTTCCCGCAGGGTCGCATCACCGACCATCGCATCAACCTCACGCTCTACAAAGTGCTGCAGGTGATGGAGGGAGACCTGGACGAGATGGTCCACGCCCTGCAGGTGGCGCGCGGCACCGAGCTGCTGGCCGAGCTTGAACAGCGCAACGGCGGATGAACACTGTTCGCCAGACGCTGGTGGAGCTGCAAAAAGGCAGCCTGGACCGCCTGGATGCGCAGATGCTGCTCTTGCTCGCTCTGCAGCGCAGTCCGCACGACCGAGCGTGGCTGATGGCACACGACAGCGACGTGCTTGAACCCGCTGCACGGGTGCGGTTGGAGGCGTTGCTGCAGCGCCGCCAGCGCGGTGAACCCATGGCCTACCTGCGAGGCGATCAGGAATTCTTCGGCCTCCAGCTGCGGGTGGACTCGCGCGTGCTGGTTCCACGTCCCGACACCGAAACGCTGGTGAACTGGGCGCTGGAGAGGGTGGATGCCGCGAACAATGCAGTCCGCGTGCTGGACCTGGGCACGGGCAGCGGCGCCATCGCGCTGGCCATCGCATCACAGCGCCCGAAGGCCTCGGTGAGCGCCACGGACGCCAGCGAAGATGCGTTGGCGGTGGCCCGAAGCAATGCACAGCGTCTGGGCCTGTCTGTGCAATTTCACGCAGGGTCCTGGCTGGACGCGGTGCAGGGTCGGTGCTATGAGGTAATCGTCACCAACCCGCCCTACATTGCCGACCAGGACCCGCACCTGGCTGCCCTGACCCATGAGCCCCTGAGGGCTCTCACGGCTGGCGCCGACGGCCTCAGCGACATCCGCACCATCGTCGCCGGCGCACCCAAAGCATTGGTACCGGGCGGCTGGTTGCTGATCGAACACGGCTTCGACCAGGCCGCAAAGGTTCGCAGCCTGCTGCAGGATGCTGGCTTCGAACAGGTCAGCAGCCGGACCGACCTCGCGGCCATCGAGCGCTGCAGCGGCGGCCGATGGCCACAACAGCGATAATGCAGACCGTTCCCGGGTCAACCCAGACCCATTCGCAGAAGGACCTTTCAGCCATGAGCGACGCCCAAACCCGAATCGACCAACTGGTCAAATCCAACGACATCGTGCTGTTCATGAAGGGCAACGCGAGCTTCCCCATGTGCGGCTTCTCCGGCCGCGCCATCCAGATCCTCAAAGCCTGCGGCGTCGAGACCAAAACGCTCAAGACCGTGAACGTGCTCGAAGACGAAGAAGTGCGTCAAGGCATCAAGGAGTACAGCAATTGGCCCACCATCCCGCAGCTCTACGTCAAGGGTGAATTCGTTGGTGGTTCGGACATCATGATGGAGATGTACCAGTCGGGCGAACTGCAGCAGGTCATCACCAGCCAGAGCTGAACCCGTTCAGCGCACCGCCAGGCCACCTTCGGGTGGCTTTGTCGTTTCTGGTGGCCGTCATCGCACAAACCGTTATGCGTGGTTTTGCACAGTCTTGATCAATCAGATGGTCAACGGGGTCTTCACGGGGCTTTTCGGCCTTCAGCGCAGGCACATCTTGTGCTTGAATGAAACTGCCACCGAACCTTCAAGGAGAACCGCATGAGCTCTCGCAGCCTGGTCGCTTCACCCCCGCTTGGTCTGCCCATCGCCCAGATGCGCAGCGTGTTCAGCGCCGACGAAGTCGAGCGCAAGCTGGCCAAACTGCAAGCCAGCGGCAACGAACGCGAGTACGAGAGCCTGCGCAACACCTGGCAGCGCATGCTGGAGCGCGGGCCACAGCGCTTCGCCGTCAAACCCTCAGGCGTGCCCGACATGGCACCGCTCTACGACCTGCTGCCCAACTTTGGTGTGGTGCTCGACGACGTGAAGCGCCACGTGGCATTGAGCCAGGACAGCCGCGACAGCCTCGAAGTCACGCCCATCCTTTTGCTCGGCCCGCCAGGCGTGGGCAAGACCCACTTCGCCAAACAACTCGCGGATTTGCTGGGCACCAGCATGAGTCTCGTGCCCATGAGCTCGATGACGGCGGGCTGGTTGCTCTCGGGCTCATCGTCGCAATGGAAGGGCGCCAAACCAGGCAAGGTGTTCGAGGCGCTGGTGGACGGCCAGTACGCCAACCCGGTGATCGTGGTCGACGAGATCGACAAGGCCAATGCCGATGCGCAATACGACCCGCTGGGCGCACTCTACAGCCTGCTGGAGCACGACACCGCTCAGAACTTTGTGGACGAGTTCGCCGAGGTGCCGATCGACGCGAGCCAGGTGATCTGGGTCACCACCGCCAACAACGAACGCAGCATTCCCGAGCCGATCATGAACCGCATGAACGTGTACGAAATCGCGCCGCCCTCGCTGGAAGCCGCGCGCAAGATCGCGGCCCACCTCTACCGCGGCATCCTGAGCGAGCACGACTGGGGACAGCGCTTCGACCCGGAGCCGGCAGACGACGTGCTGGACCAGCTGGCCACGCTCGCTCCGCGCGAAATGCGCCGCGCGCTGGTCACCGCGTTTGGCAATGCGCGGTTGGACAACCGCTACCGCGTGGAACCCGACGACCTGCCCAAAGCCGGCACGTGCAAAAGCCGCATCGGGTTCCTGCAGTAGGACCTCGTCCCGCGTGAAGAGACTGCCGCCGGGCCGCCCCAAGGCAGGTTCAGCCCCCTCGGGGGGCAGCGACCCGGGCAGCGGCGGAGCGTGGGGGCCAGTTATTCACCCAAGTAAGCGGCGCGCACCTTCGGGTCGTCCAGCATGTCTCGGCCCTTGCCGGTCATGATGATCTCGCCCGAGTCCATCACGTAGCCCCGGTCGGCAATCTGCAGAGCGCGGCGGGCGTTCTGCTCCACCAGGAGGATGGTCACACCCTGCTTGGACACATCGCGCACCACCTCGAAGATCTTGTCGACCATGATCGGCGACAGGCCCATGGATGGCTCGTCCAACAGCAGAACCTTGGGCTGGCTCATGAGCGCTCGCGCCATGGCCAGCATTTGCTGCTCACCACCGCTCATGGTGCCGGCGAGCTGGTCCTTGCGTTCACGCAGGCGCGGGAAAATGTTGAACATCTTCTCGATGTCCTGCGCAATGCCAGGCTTGTCTGTGCGGATGTACGCGCCCATCTGCAGGTTTTCGGTGATGGTCATGCGCGTGAACACACCACGACCTTCGGGCACCATGGCCAGGCCCTGTTTCACGAGGTCCCAGGCGCCCTTTCCCTTGATGCTCTGGCCCATGTATTCGATGTCGCCGGCTTCGAACGCCAGCGAACCGGTCACGGCCTTCATGGTGGTGGTCTTGCCGGCGCCGTTGGAGCCGATCAGCGAGATCAGCTCTCCCTCGTTCACTTCGAGGTCGATGCCCTTGACGGCCTTGATGCCGCCGTAAGCGACCTTCAGGCCGCTGACTTTGAGGAGTGTGTTTGCCATGTAGGTCGGTCCTTGGTCAATGGCCACCGGTGCCGAGGTAGGCCTCGATCACCTTGGGGTCGCGCTGCACATCGGCTGGGGATCCGGACGAAAGCTGCTTGCCGTAGTCGAGCACGGTTACGCGGTCGCACAGTCCCATGACCAGCTTTACGTCGTGTTCGATCAGCAGGATGGTGCGGTTGTCGTTGCGGATCTGGTCGATCAGTTCGCGCAACTGCACCTTTTCGGTGGCGTTCATGCCCGCAGCGGGTTCGTCCAGCGCAATCAGCTGCGGATCGGTGGCCAAGGCGCGGGCGATTTCCAGGCGGCGCTGGTCGCCGTAGCTGAGCGTGCGCGACTTGTAGTCGGCGAACTTCTCGATACCCACGTAGGCCAGCAGCTCGCGGGCGCGCGCCGTGATTTCGGCTTCTTCGCGCTTGAAACCGGGCGTTCGCAGCACGGCGCCGATGAGACCCGAGTGCGTGCGCACATGACGCCCGACCATCACGTTCTCCAGCGCCGTCATTTCGGCGAACAGGCGGATGTTCTGGAAGGTGCGCGCAATGCCGGCCTTGGCCACTTCGTGCACGGCGCTGGGCGTGTAGGGCTTGCCGGCGAGTTCGAAGGTGCCGCTGTCGGGTGTGTACAGCCCGGTCAACACGTTGAAAAAGGTCGTCTTGCCGGCGCCGTTGGGGCCGATCAGGCCATACACCTGGCCACGTTTGATTTCCATGCCCACATCGCTGAGGGCTTGCAGCCCGCCGAAGCGTTTGGAGACATTGGCAACTTTGAGGATGGTTTCGGTCATT
>JANPKR010000531.1:0-4748 GCA_031426175.1 Hydrogenophaga sp.
GCTGGCAAGCCGGGTCCAGCCAAGCGTGTGCTACCGCACACCCCTTCGTGTACACTGCGGCACCCTGGCCGGTGGGGTGGCTCGGCAAGCCTGAAGTTGCTCGAACTTAGAACAAATTAGCCGCTTTTCGTTGGAGAAATCATGGATTTGAGAAAACTGAAGACGCTGATCGATCTGGTGTCCGAATCAAACGTGTCGGAGTTGGAGATCACCGAAGCCGAAGGCAAGGTCCGCATCGTCAAAAGCGCGCCCATGTCCGCGGCGGCCCCGGTGACCTACAGCATGGCGCCAGCGCCGGTGGCGCCCGCGGTGGTGCCGGTTGTTGAGGCCGCCCCCGTCGTGGCGGCTGCCCCCTCCGAGCCCGTGGGGCACACCGTCAAATCCCCCATGGTCGGCACCTTCTACCGCGCTTCCAGCCCGGGCGCCAAACCCTTCGTGGAGATCGGCGACACCATCAAGGAAGGCGAGACGATCTGCATCGTCGAGGCCATGAAGATCCTCAACGAAATCGAAGCCGACAAATCCGGTACCGTGACCAAGATCCTGGTGGACAACGGCCAGGCTGTTGAGTACGGCCAGCCCTTGTACGTGATCGAATAAAGAAGGCCCCGAGCCCATGTTCAAGAAAATCCTGATCGCCAACCGCGGAGAGATCGCACTGCGCGTGCAGCGCGCCTGCCGCGAAATGGGCATCAAGGCCGTGATGGTGTATTCCGAGGCCGACCGCGACGCGAAGTACGTGCGCCTGGCCGACGAGGCCGTCTGCATTGGTCCTGCATCCAGCACCCACAGTTATCTCAACATGCCGGCCATCATCTCGGCCGCCGAGGTGACCGACGCGGAAGCCATTCACCCCGGCTACGGCTTTCTCTCCGAGAACGCCGATTTCGCCGAGCGCGTGGAAAAGAGCGGCTTCACCTTCATCGGTCCCTCGCCAGACTCCATCCGCCTCATGGGCGACAAGGTCTCGGCCAAGCAGGCCATGATCCGCGCCGGCGTGCCCTGTGTTCCAGGTTCTGAAGGCGCACTGCCTGACGATCCGGTGGTGATCAAGCGCACCGCCAAGGCCGTGGGTTACCCGGTGATCATCAAGGCCGCCGGTGGTGGCGGTGGGCGCGGCATGCGCGTGGTGCACACCGAAGCGGCGCTGCTGCACGCGGTGCAGACCACCAAGGCCGAAGCCGGCGCTGCCTTCGGCAATGCCGAGGTCTACATGGAGAAGTTTCTCCAGAATCCGCGCCACATTGAAATCCAGATCCTGGCCGACACGCACCGCAACGCGGTGTATCTGGGTGAGCGCGATTGCTCCATGCAGCGCCGCCATCAGAAGGTGATTGAAGAGGCGCCGGCGCCGGGCATCGCGCGTCGACTGATCGAGAAGATCGGCGAGCGTTGCGCCGCCGCCTGCAAGAAGATCGGTTACCGCGGTGCGGGCACCTTCGAGTTCCTGTTCGAAAATGGTGAGTTCTATTTCATCGAAATGAACACCCGCGTGCAGGTGGAGCACCCAGTCACGGAGTGGATCTCAGGCGTGGACATCGTGCGCACGCAGATCGCGGTGGCGGCTGGCGAGAAGCTGCCTTTCACCCAGCGCCAGGTCCAGCTGCGAGGGCACGCCATCGAGTGCCGCATCAACGCCGAAGACGCCTACAAGTTCACGCCATCGCCCGGTCGCATCACGACCTGGCATGCACCGGGTGGTCCGGGTGTGCGCGTGGATTCCCACGCTTATACCAACTACTTCGTACCACCGAATTACGACTCCATGATCGGCAAGATCATCGTGCACGGCGACACGCGCGAGCAGGCCCTGGCTCGCATGCGCACGGCTCTGGCCGAGACGGTGATCGAAGGCATCAAGACCAACATCCCGCTGCACCGAGAGTTGATGGTGGACGCCAGCTTTGTTGCCGGTGGCACCAACATTCACTACCTTGAAGAGTGGCTCTCCCAACGTGAACGCTGATTCCGCTTCCCAGACCCAGCCTTGCGCTGGGTCTCTTTTTGAGTTGGTGCTCATGGTGCCTGAGGCTTCGGTCGAGGCTGTGAGCGAGGCGCTGGACGCGCTCGATGCGCTGAGCACCTCGGTGGAAGATGCCGACGCCATGACCGATGCCGAGCAGGCGCTGTTTGGCGAGCCTGGCATGCCGCCGCCCAAGGAGGGCTGGCAGCGTTCGCGTGTTGTCGCGCTGTTTGCGTCCGAGACCGCGGCGCGCGAAGCGGCCGAGCTGCTCAAGCTGCAGGACTTCTTTGCGGGTTGTGCGGTGCTGGGAGTGCAGGCGGTGCCCGAACAAGATTGGGTGCGCCTCACGCAGGCGCAGTTCGCACCGGTGGAAATCACGCCCACGTTCTGGATTGTGCCGAGCTGGCACGAGCCGCCAGATGCGGCCGAGCAGGTCATCCGGCTTGATCCGGGTCTGGCTTTCGGCACCGGCACCCACCCCACCACCCGCATGTGTTTGCGCTGGACAGCCCAGCACCCACCAGTGGGTTCGCGTGTGCTCGACTATGGCTGTGGCTCCGGCATCCTTGCCATTGGTGCAGCCAAGTTCGGCGCGCGGGAGATCGTGGCGGTGGACATCGACCCGGCTGCCGTGGAGTCGACCCGGCTCAACGCCTCGGCCAACCACGTCACGCTGAAGGAAGGCCTGCCCGACATTGCCCGAGGTGAGCACGACCTGGTGCTGGCCAACATCCTGGCCACACCGCTGAAGGTGTTGGCGCCGTTGCTGTGCTCGCACGTACGCCCGGGTGGCCAACTGGTGCTGGCGGGCATCCTCGCGCGACAAGCCGAGGAGTTGATCGAAGCCTACGCACACTGGGTGGCGTTGCAGGTCAGCGACGAAGAAGAGGGCTGGATCCTCATGACCGCGGTCAAGGCCTGAGCCGCTGCGCAGCGCCCCCGATAATCGGCGCATGAGTTTCACCACCCGTTGCCCGGCTTGCGGAACGACCTTCAGGATCGTTGCCGATCAACTGAAAATTTCCGAGGGCTGGGTGCGTTGTGGGCATTGCGCCGATGTGTTCGACGCCACGCTCTACCTGGAGCCTTGGACACCGGACGGAACGGTACCCGACTCTGCCAATGGCCCACCGGCATCCGCAACGCCACGGCCCCAGCCTGCCACCGTCAGCGACTCGGCCGAGGACGAACTTGTCACCCGGCCGCCCATGCCCCTGCCCGATGAACTGCGCGCAGATGCACCTGACGATGCCGACTTCGGTACCGAACTCCAGCGTTTCGCCGCCGCCAAGGCTGCTGCGGACGCATCGGCAGCCGCAGTCAAAGCGGCGGCCGCAGTCTCAAAATCTCCATCATCCGCACCGCCTGCACCCGCTGCCCTGCCCGACGAAGAAGTGGCGGATTCGGGCATGCCCGACGCCGTACCGGGTTTTGTGCGGCAGGCCCGCCAGCGCGCTTTCTGGCAGTTGCCCGCCGTGCGTCTGGGTTTGTCATTGCTGGTTCTGCTGCTGGTCGCGTTGCTGGCCGCGCAGTGGGCGCTGCACGAGCGCGACCGACTCGCTGCCTGGCGGCCCGACTTGAAACCGCTGCTGGAGCAGGCCTGTGCGCCACTGGGGTGCCGCGTGGGGCCGGTGCGCAACATCGATGCGATCGTGATCGACAGCTCCGCGCTGGTTCGCCGGCTGGGCAACTTCCATTCTTTCGACCTCGTGCTCAAGAACACGTCCGACATGGCTCTCGCGCTGCCCGCGCTGGAGCTGAGCCTGACCGATACACGCGACGTGGTCATTTCCCGCCGTGTGCTCATGCCGGAAGAATGGCCCGACGCCCCCGAGGTGCTGCCCGCGCAGGGCTCGCTCACCGTGAGCTTTCGTCTGTCGATTTCGGTCGATGAAGCCACGCCCATGGCCGGCTACCGTGCCCTGGTTTTTTACCCCTGACACCTCCAACCTTCCCGATCGACCTCACCATGCCTATTCTTGTTTGCGGTTCACTCGCTTTCGACACCATCATGACGTTTGAGGGTCGTTTTGCCGAGCAGATCCTCCCCAGCCAGCTCCACATCCTCAACGTATCGTTCCTCGTGCCAGCCTTGCGCCGCGAGTACGGCGGCTGCGCAGGCAACATCGCCTACGGCTTGCGCCAGCTGGGCGCGCACGCCGTGCCCCTGGCCACACTGGGTAACGACGGTCAGGAATACCTGGAGCGGCTGCAGTCGCTGGGTGTGGACACCGCGCATGTGAGCAGCGCTGCCGAGAGCTACACCGCGCAGGCCATGATCATGACCGACCGTGACAACAACCAGATCACCGCGTTCCACCCGGGCGCCATGTCCATGGCCCACGACAACCCGGTGCCCGCGCGCACGGACATCGCGGTGGCGATCATTTCCCCCGATGGTCGTGACGCGATGCTGACCCACGCGCGGCAATTGCATGCCGCGGGTGTGCCCTTCGTGTTCGATCCGGGTCAGGGATTGCCCATGTTCAACGGAGACGAACTCAAGCAGTTCATTGAGCTGGCGACCTGGATCACCGTGAACGACTACGAAGGGAAGATGCTCTCGGACCGAACCGGCTGGTCGTTCAAAGACATTGCATCGCGTGTGCGTGGACTCGTCGTCACGCTGGCCGAGCACGGCTGTGAGTTGTGGGAGGGCGGTCAGAAGACCTTGGTGCCCGGCGTGAAGGCGTCCCAAGTTGTTGACCCCACTGGCTGCGGCGATGCCTTCCGCGCCGCGTTGCTGCATGGTTTGGAGCAGGGTTGGTCACTGGCTCGTTGCGCC
>JANPKR010000532.1:0-2730 GCA_031426175.1 Hydrogenophaga sp.
CTCACACGCGCTGGCGCGCGCCGCATCCTGCTCACGCTGCAGGTGCTGGGTTATGTGGAAAACGATGGCCGCGACTTCCGCCTCACCGCGCGCATCCTCGACCTGGGCTTCGCCTACCTCTCGTCCATGCCGATCTGGAACCTGGCCGAGCCGGTGGTCGAGGCGCTGGTCGAATCGGTCAAGGAGTCGAGCTCGGCCGCGGTGCTTGATGGCACCGACATCGTGTATGTGATGCGCGTGCCCACCCACAAGATCATGAAGAATTCGCTGGGTATCGGCTCGCGGCTACCAGCTTACTGCACATCGCTGGGTCGCATGCTGCTCGCGGGCCTGAGCGACGATGAGGTGCGCGCGCGTATCGATGCGTCCGACCTCAAACCGCTCACGCGCCACACCATCACCGACCCCACCACCTTGCTCGCCCGCGTGCAGCAAGCGCGAAAACAAGGCTGGTGCCTGGTGAACCAGGAGCTGGAAGAAGGCCTGATCTCACTGGCCGCCCCGCTGGTGGACGCCAGCGGCCGCACCGTGGCTGCACTCAATCTCAGTGGCCAGGCCAACCGCACCAGCGCGCGCGTGGCGCAAGACAGTTTGCTGCCACCCCTGCTCGACGCCGCTCGCCAGATATCGGCCTTGCTGGCAGTGAAAGGGCGACCATGACCGGTGTGACCTTGTGGGGAGAAGGCCTGCGCTTGCTGGTCGAGATCAGTGCCACCGCTGCGTTTGCACTCTCGGGCGTGATGGCGGGCGCCCGCAAGAAGCTCGATGCCGTGGGCGTGTGCGTGGTCGGCTTCCTGGCCGCTTTTGGCGGTGGCACGCTGCGCGATCTGCTGCTGGACCAACGGCCCTTCTTCTGGGTGCGCCACGTGGAGCTGCTGTGGGGTGTGTTCGCCCTGTGCGTGCTGGCGATGCTGTTCCTGCGCTCGCGCCACTTTGCTCTCACCGAGCGCGCCATGCAGTGGCCCGACGCCCTGGGCTTGGGCTTGTTTGCCGCCACCGGCGTGCACCAGGCGCTGTTGCTGGACATGCCCGCACTGGTGGCCGTGCTCATGGGCCTGATCACCGGCGTGTTTGGCGGCGTGCTGCGGGACGTGGTGTGCAACGAAATCCCCACCGCCTTCCACGACCACCGGCCCTATGCGGTGTGCGCATTTGCCGGCAGCTGGGTTTACGCAGGCCTGTGGCAGCTGCAGGCACCTGGCTGGCTGGCTCTGCTGGCCTGCGTGGGGGTCACCGCCGGGCTGCGCGGTCTGGCCCTCTGGCGCAACTGGCAACTGCCCGCCTGGCGGCTCTGATTTCCCGCGCTGCGGGACAATCCACCCATGTTCAATCCGACCCAAGCCGATGTGCGCCGCTTCTTCTGCGCGGTGCACGCCAAGACACTGCAGCAGCAGCCCATGGAAGCCATCGAAACCCTGGCCAGCCAGTGGATCGCGGAGCACCCCGAGTACCACGCCGAACTCAGCGACGTGGACGCGGCACTGGAACGCATCGGTGAGCCCGGCACCGAGCGCGACAATCCCTTTCTCCACCTGTCCATGCATCTGTCGATCAGCGAGCAGTGCAGCATCGACCAGCCACCAGGCATCCGCCAGGCCGTGGAGCTGCTGACTGCGCGCCGCGACGATCTGCACGCTGCGCACCACGAAGTGATGGAGTGCCTGGGCACCATGCTGTGGGAAAGCCAGCGCGCGGGGCGACCGCCCGATGGGCAGGCCTACATCGAACAGGTGTGCCGAAGGGCAACGCAAGACTGAACAGGCACAAAAAAAGCCGCTCGATGAGCGGCTTTTTGCAGGGCAGTCGGTGCTTACTTGAAACGCTGCTGAGGCACCACTTTCAGTTCGCCGTCCAGCGACCCGAGGTACTTGGCGATCTCCCTCATCTCGGCGGTGGAGTACTGCTTGGCAATGCCGGCCATGATGCCGTTGGAGCGACCCACCACCTTGTTGCCTTCGACCGTGTAGGCCTTGAGCGCAAAGAAGAGGTAATCGGGATGCTGACCGGCCAGCTTGGGGTAGCTGGGGTCGATCGGTTTGCTGAAGTTGGCGCCATGGCACGAAGCGCAGGCTCCTTTTTCGATCAGGGCGGCAGCTGCTGTGCTCGCGGTGCGAGGTGCATCGGGGGCGGTCTTGTCGGCGTGCGACGCGTAATACGCAGCCAGATCGGCCATGTCCTGCTCAGTCAGTGAACCGGCCACACCGCGCATGGTGGGATGTTTGCGGTCGCCTTTCTTGTAGGCGTTGAGGGCAGAGACGATGTAGGCACCCGACTGACCCGAGATCATGGGCACCTTGTGGATTTCGGGGAAGCTGTTCTGGTAACCCGGAATGCCGTGGCAGCCGATGCACATTTCGGCCTTCTTCTGACCGGCTGCCATGTCACCGGTGACACCCTGGGCGTGAACCGAAAAAGCGGCTGCTGAAAGCGTCGCAGCGGCGACAAGGGTGCGGGTGATCGTGGACAACAGTGAGGTCATTTTGCAAGCACAATGAATGAGTCAGCGGGGGAAAATCAACCGCTGATTATATAGACCGGTCGAGGCGCGCCTCCCCTCAAAACCCCCGGCGATGCGGGCCTCGTCAGCCTGCTGCCAGCTGCCATGGGGCCGGATCACCCAGGATTCCCCATTTGTTCAACCTTTCCAGCAGAACCACCCATGAAATTCCAAGGCTCTGAGAACTACGTTGCCACGCAAGACCTGATGCTGGCGGTCAACGCCGCGATCAC
>JANPKR010000533.1:0-2580 GCA_031426175.1 Hydrogenophaga sp.
AGGTAGGGCGTGTCGGTGAACACGTCGACTTGTTGAAATGCGCGTGAGGTCATGGGGATTCCGGTTCAGGACAAAGGCAGGTCGAGCACACCACGGCTGGCGGGCAGGGCCAGCCAGCGGGCGTACCAGCGTTCGAGGTGCGGCCAGACCGGGCGTGGCTGCGGCAGGCCCCACCAGCGGTGCACCTCGCAGGCGATGGGTATGTCGGCCATGGTGGGTGCGTCGCCGGCCATGAAGGCCTGGCGCGAGAGGTGTTCGTCGAGCATCGCGAACAGGGGCTCGGTGGCCGCCACCGATTGCGCGATCACGTCGGCGTCGCGCTGCGCGGGTGCCACGCGTATCCACTGCTTGAACCCGGGGCTGCCCGCGGGGTTGAGCGTGGTCTGCTGCCAGTCCATCCAGCGCTCGGCGTTGAAGCGTTGCTGCAGGTTGGCGGGGTAGAGCTTGGCCTCGCTTGCACACAAGTAACGCACGATGGCGTTCGACTCCCACAGCGTGAAGTCACCGTCTTGCAGCAGCGGCACCAGGCCGTTGGGGTTTTTCGCGCGGTACCCGGGCGTATCCACCACGCCGAAGGTCAGGCCGGCGTCGGTGCGCGGCAGGTCGATGCCGAGCACCTGCGCGCACAGCACCACCTTGCGCACATTGATCGAACTCAGCCGGCCCCAGAGGTGCAGCATCGTGATCAGCCCTGGCGCTGTTCGCGGATGGCCTGGGCCAGCGCCGCGATGCCGATGCGGATCTGCTCCACGCTGGCGGTGACGAAGCTCAGGCGCAGCGCGCGCGCGTCGGGCTCGGTTGCATAGAACGCGGCACCGGGCACGAAGGCCACGCCCTTGTCCACCGCGCGCGGCAGCAGGTCGACGGCGCTCATGCCTTCGGGCAGGCGCACCCACAGAAACATGCCGCCGTCTGGCGAATTCCATTGCACGTCCAGGCCCGCCATCTCCAGCGTGAGGCTGGTGAGCATGGCGGCGCACTGGCTCTTGTAGAGCGCGCGGATGGTGGGCACGTGGCGGTCCAGAAAGCCGTCCTTGATCACCTCGGCCACCGTGCGCTGGTTGAAGCCTGGGCTGTGCAGGTCGGCCGCCTGCTTGGCCTGCAGCAGCTTGGGGTACACCGCCTTGGGCGCAACGATGAAGCCCAGCCGCAGGCCCGGTGCGAGCACCTTGGAGAACGAGCCGAGGTAGATGCAGCCGTCGGGGTTGCGTGCGGTGAGCGGCAGCGGCGGCGGGGTGTCGAACCAGAGGTCGCCGTACGGGTTGTCTTCCACAATGGGCAGGCCCAGCGCGGCAGCGCGCTCCACCAGCGCGGCGCGGCGTGCCTCGCTCATGCTGCGCCCGGTGGGGTTCTGGAAGTTGGGCAGCACGTAGAGGAAGCGCGCGCGGTCCGCGCCGCTGCCGGTGCGACGTTCGAGGTCGTCCACATCAATGCCTTCGCCATCGCTGGCCACCGCTTCAATCTGCGGCTCCATCGGCGCGAAGGCCTGCAGCGCGCCGAGGTAGGTGGGCGTTTCCACCAGCACGCGGCTGTCGGTGTCGATCAGCACCTTGGCCACGAGGTCCAGGCCCTGCTGGCTGCCGGTGGTGATGAGCACCTGCGCCGGGTCCACCGCCCAGGGCAGTTGCGCGGCCACCGCTTCGCGCAGCGGCGCGTAGCCTTCGCTGGCGGCGTACTGGAGCGCGGCCTGGCCGTCTTCGCGCAGCACCTTGGCGCAGGCCTCGGCGAAGGCTGTCACCGGGAAGGTCTTGGGCGAGGGCAGGCCACCAGCGAAGCTGATGATGCCGGGCTTCTCGGTGATCTTGAGGATCTCGCGGATCACCGAGGGGTTCATGCGCTCGGCACGGCGCGCGAGCGTCCAGGGGGTGGCTGCGTGGATGGGGGTGGGCAGTTCGTTGGGCTTCATGGTTCTCTCCGTTCGATTCCGTTCAAATCCGTTCGGCTTGTGGTGGCGTGTACCGGCATCTTCTTGCCGATGAAGACGGTGGCGATCACGGCCGCCGCAAAGCCGAGCGTGAGCGCGTCCAGCCGTTCACCGAGCAGCGGCACGGCAAACAGCATGCCCAGGAAGGGTTGCACCAGCTGCACCTGGCTCACGCGCACCGTGCCACCCAGGGCCAGACCCCGGTACCAGGCAAAGAAGCCGAGCCACATGGAAAACACGGCGGTGTAGGCAAAGCCCCACCAGGCGGAGGCCGGAAGCGCCGTCTGCGGGCGGGTGTGAGCGGCGATGGGCAAGGTGAGTGGCAGAGCGATCACCAGCGCCCAGCAGATCACGTGTTCGGCGCGCAAGTGTTGCGACAGCCGCGCACCGTAGCCGTAGCCCACGGCGGCGCACAGCATGGCCGCGAGCAGCAGCGCGTCGGCCGGGTGGATGGACAGGCCCGTGCTGCCCGAGCGCAGCACCGCAAAGCCCACCACCAGCGCGCTGCCCAGGGCCGCGCAGAGCCAGAAACCTGCAGACGGGCGCTGGCGGTGCAGCAACGCGCCCACCGCCGCCGTGGCCAGCGGCAGCACACCCACGATCACGCTGGCGTGCACCGCTTCCACGTATCGCATGGCCACCGAGGTGAACAGCGG
>JANPKR010000534.1:0-2785 GCA_031426175.1 Hydrogenophaga sp.
GCCCTGATGCTGATCATGGGCCTGGTGATCGGGGCCATCGTGGTGCTGATGTACCTGCCCATCTTCCAGCTGGCGGAGAGCGTGCAATGAACGCGCGACACGAACTGCCCCACCTGGCCCAGCCTTACACGGCAGCCGAACTGCACAGCGCGCGCGCGTCGGCCAGCAGTCAGGGCGTGGGTCTGATCGAATGGCTGGACACCCAGCCTGGCATCCCGGGCGAGTGGGTGGGCCGGCTGGCCGCCACTGCGCAGATGCCCGCACTGGGCATGGACGGGCTGCACGAGCTGGTGCCCGCGTTCGATCTGTTGCCCTATGGCGAGGCCCTTCAGCGCGAATGCCTGCTGATGCGAAGCGACCCTGGCAGCGGTGAACTGTTGCTGGTGATCGGCGACCCGTTCAACGCCGATCTCATGGCCTGGGCTGAAGAGCGGGTGCGCCAGCCCAAACAACTTCGGCTGGCCAACCGCGCCGACATCGCGGCCTACCTCGCCCGTCACGAGGACAACCTGCGCGCCATGGACAGCCTGGCGCCCATGCAACAGGCGGCGGCATCCAGCGCGGGGCTGGAAGACATCTCGCTGCGCAGCATCAGCGAAGACGCCAGCCCGGTTGTGAAGCTGGTCAACTCCACTTTGTACGATGCGCTCAAGTCCGGTGCCAGCGACATCCACCTGGAAACCGGCACCGGTGGGATTTACATCAAATACCGCATCGACGGTGTGCTCGCCAGCGTGGGTGGCATCCACGGCAGCGACAACGCCGAGCAGGTGATCTCGCGCATCAAGGTGATGGCCGAGCTCGACATTGCCGAGCGGCGTGTGCCGCAGGACGGGCGCTTCAAGGTGGCCGCCCTGGGGCGCGACATCGATATCCGCGTGTCCATCATGCCGAGCATCCACGGTGAAGACGCTGTGCTTCGGGTGCTCGACAAGGAGCGCCTGTCCGACCAGGTCACCGGGCTTCGGCTGGAGTCGCTGGGATTTGATGGGCAGACCATGAGCGCACTTCGCGCGCTGTGCCAGGAACCCTACGGCATGTTGCTCGCCACCGGCCCCACCGGGAGTGGCAAGACCACCACCCTGTACGCCGCCATCAACGAGATCAACCATGGGCATGACAAGATCGTGACCATCGAAGACCCGGTGGAGTACCAGCTCAACGGTGTGCTGCAGATCCCGGTGAACGAGAAGAAGGGACTGACTTTCGCGCGTGGTCTGCGCTCTATCTTGCGGCACGATCCCGACAAGATCATGGTGGGCGAAATCCGGGATGGCGAGACCGCACAGATCGCGGTGCAGGCCGCGCTCACCGGCCATCTGGTGCTCACCACCGTGCACGCCAACAACGTGTTCGATGTGCTCGGTCGCTTCACCCACATGGGCGTGGATCCCTACAGCCTGGTGGCAGCGCTAAACGGCATCGTGGCGCAGCGCCTCGTGCGTGTGAACTGCCCCGACTGTGCCGTGGCCGATGTGCCTTCGGCCGAGCTGCTGGCCGAAAGTCGGCTGTCCGATGTCAGCGGCTTCCAGTTTCGCGCGGGTCGCGGCTGCGCGAGCTGCCGCGGCACCGGCTTCAAGGGGCGCAAGGCGGTGGCCGAGGTCTTGCTGCTGGACGATGAATTGCGCGAAATGATCGTCACCAAGGAGCCTGTGCGCCGGGTGAAGGAAGCGGCGCACCGCAAGGGAACACGCGTTTTGCGCGACGTGGGCATGGACCTCGTGCGTTTGGGAGAAACCACCTTGCAGGAGCTCAACCGTGTTGTTCGCTGAACGCCCTGTGTTGCAGGTGGCCTTGCTGGAGAACCGGCTGGTGATCGGCCGCGCCGGTCAGCGGGGCAGGGAGCCCGAGAACCAGGTGCTGGAGGTGGCGCCTGCCGGTATGCACGCGCCAGCCTGGCACCCTGCGATGGCGGCGCTCACCGCCTGGTTGCGGGAGCGCGATTTGAAGCGTGCCCGCCTGCATGTGTTTCTCAGCAGCCAGCTGGTGCGCTGGCAGTTGCTGGAATGGCAGCCGCAACTGGTGCGTCCGCAGGAGCTTGAGGCGTATGCCCGGCTGCGTTTTCGCGCCACCTTCGGCTCCGCGGCCGACAGTTGGCGGGTGGTGCACACCGAGCCGTTGCCGGGCAGGGCGCTGCCCGCGTGCGCCATCGACGAGTTGTTGCTGGCCGAGCTGGACAACCTCAAGAGCATTGGAGAGACGAGCGTGGCCAGCGTGGTGCCTTACTTTTCGGCCGCGTTCGACCGCTGGCGCAGCAGCGTGGGCCAGAAGATGGCGTGGTTCGGGGTGGCCGAGCCGGGCAGCTTGACACTGGCGTTGTTGCACCGCGGTGTCTGGCACGGCCTGCGGTCGGCCCGCCACACCGATCCATCTTCGGCCGGCTGGCGCAGCGTGTTGCCGGCCTTGCAGGCCCAGATGCAGCTGGCCAGCGGCTTTGATTTCGCCAAGGAGCCGCCCACGCTGTACCTTGTGGGCTGCGGCACGGAGTCTGAACGGTTTCGCGACGCACGCCTGGTCTGGCTGGCGGGTGAGCGCGGTGGCCAACCCGCTGGACACTCCGGCATTGAACGCATGGCGTGGGGAGTCTGACGATGCAACCCCTTCGCATCGATTTTCTCCGTCCCAGGCCTCGCGCTTCCTTGCTCGGCTGGACGCTGATGCTCGCGGGGCTGGTGGGTCTGGTGCTGGCTGCGCTGGACTACGCGCAGGCCCGCGACGACTTTCAGTCCACGCTGGACCACGCTGAGCGACAGTCGCGCAGTGCCAAGGTCAAACCCCGCACGGC
>JANPKR010000535.1:0-2805 GCA_031426175.1 Hydrogenophaga sp.
TGGTGCTCGAGCTCGACGGCGAGGTCGTGCAACGCGCCGATCCGCACATCGGCCTGCTGCACCGTGCCACCGAGAAACTCGCCGAGCACAAGACCTACATCCAGTCGCTGCCTTACATGGATCGGCTGGACTACGTGTCCATGATGTGCAACGAGCACGCCTACTGCCTGGCGATCGAGAAGTTGCTCGGCATCGAGGTGCCGATCCGTGCGCAGTACATCCGCGTGATGTTCAGCGAGATCACGCGTCTGCTCAACCACCTGATGTGGTTGGGTTCGCACGGCAACGACTGCGGCAGCTCCACCATCTTGATCTATGCGTTCCGCGAACGCGAAGACCTGTTCGACATGTACGAGGCTGTGTCGGGTGCGCGCATGCACGCGGCCTATTTCCGACCGGGTGGTGTGTACCGCGACCTGCCGGACACCATGCCGCAGTACAAGCACAGCAAGATCCGCAACGCCCGCGCCATGGAGCAGATGAACACGAACCGCCGGGGTTCCCTGCTCGACTTCATCGACGACTTCACGAAGCGCTTCCCCACGTATCTCGCCGAGTACCACACGCTGCTGACCGACAACCGCATCTGGAAACAGCGCACCGTGGGCATCGGCGTCGTCACACCCGAGCGTGCGCTCAACCTGGGCATGACCGGGCCCATGCTGCGCGGCTCCGGCATCGCCTGGGACTTGCGCAAGAAGCAGCCGTACGACGTGTACGGTCAGATGGACTTCGACATTCCGGTCGGCAAGACCGGTGATTGCTACGACCGTTACCTCGTCCGCATGGAAGAGATGAAGCAGTCCAACCGCATCATCGAACAGTGTTCGAAGTGGCTGCGCGCCAACCCCGGCCCGGTGATCACCGACAACCACAAGGTGGCAGCACCTGCCCGTGAGGCCATGAAGGCCAACATGGAAGAGCTGATCCACCACTTCAAGCTGTTCACCGAAGGGTTCCACGTGCCGGAAGGCGAAGCCTACGCAGCGGTTGAGCATCCCAAGGGTGAGTTCGGCATCTACCTGGTGAGCGACGGTGCCAACAAGCCCTACCGACTGAAGATCCGCGCGCCCGGTTTTGCGCACCTGGCCACGATGGACGAGATGGCGCGTGGCCACATGCTGGCTGACGCGGTGGCCATCATCGGCACCATGGACATTGTTTTCGGGGAGATCGACCGATGAGCACCGCCCAAGCAGCTGACGCAGTTGAATTCAGCAGCGACACCCAGGAGCGCTTCGCGCGCGAAGTCGCGAAGTACCCGGCCGACCAGGCTCAGTCCGCTGTGATGGCGTGTCTGGCCATCATCCAGCAGGAGATGGGCTTTGTGGGCACGGGCGCCGAAGCTTCGCTGGCCGCGTACCTGGGCATGGAGCCGATCGCCGTGCACGAGGTGACGACCTTCTACAACATGTACAACCAGCGGCCCGTGGGCAAGTTCAAGCTCAATGTCTGCACCAACCTGCCGTGCCAGTTGCGAGACGGCCAGAATGCGTTGCACCACCTGGAGCACAAGCTGGGCATCACCATGGGTGGTACCACCGCCGACGGACTGTTCACCCTGCAGCAAAGCGAGTGCCTGGGCGCCTGCGCCGACTCGCCCGTGATGCTGGTCAACGACCGCCACATGTGCAGTTTCATGAGCAACGACAAGCTGGACCAGTTGATTGACGGCCTGCGTGCATCAGAAGGACAGTCATGAACGCCGAACAGATCCTTTCCCAGTTCCGTGCCAACGGCGTGCAAACCTGCTTCCATGGCCGCCACATCAGTCCCCAGATCTACGCCGACCTCAATGGCGGCAACTGGTCGCTGAAGGATTACGTGGCGCGCGGTGGTTATCAGGCCTTGCGCAAGGTGTTGGGCAAGGACGGCGCCGAGCCAGCGGGTGACCCACCGGTGGTGGGCATGACGCAAGACCAGGTGATTGCCACACTGAAGGAATCGGCATTGCGCGGTCGCGGCGGTGCAGGTTTCCCCACCGGCCTGAAGTGGAGCTTCATGCCGCGTCAGTTCCCGGGGCAGAAATACCTGGTGTGCAACTCCGACGAAGGCGAGCCGGGCACCTGCAAAGACCGCGACATCCTCATGTACAACCCGCACATCGTGATCGAAGGCATGGCCATTGCCGCTTTCGCGATGGGCATCAGCGTGGGCTACAACTACATCCACGGCGAAATTTTCGAGGCCTACGACCGCTTCGAAGCTGCGCTGGAAGAAGCCCGCGCCGCCGGCCTGCTGGGCGCCAACATCCTGGACAGTGGATTCAGCTTCCAGCTGCACGCATTCCACGGGTTCGGTGCCTACATTTGCGGTGAAGAAACCGCATTGCTCGAATCACTCGAAGGCAAAAAGGGTCAGCCCCGCTTCAAGCCGCCGTTCCCGGCCAGCTTCGGCCTGTACGGCAAGCCCACCACGATCAACAACACCGAGACCTTCGCGGCGGTGCCCTGGATCATCCGCAACGGTGGCGCGGCCTACCTCGCTTGCGGCAAGCCCAACAATGGTGGCACCAAGATCTTTTCGGTGAGCGGTGATGTGGAGATGCCGGGCAACTACGAGGTGCCGATGGGCACCCCGTTCAGCAAGCTGCTCGAGCTCGCCGGTGGCGTGCGCAAGGGCCGCACGCTCAAGGCCGTGATCCCCGGCGGTTCGTCGTCGCCGGTGCTGCCCGCGTCCATCATGATGGACTGCACCATGGACTACGACTCGATTGCCAAGGCCGGCTCCATGCTCGGCTCCGGCGCCGTGATCGTGATGGATGACAGCCGTTGCATGGTCGAGTCGCTCAAGCGCCTGTCCTAC
>JANPKR010000536.1:0-2914 GCA_031426175.1 Hydrogenophaga sp.
GAGGTGCTCAAGATCCAGAACGCCGCGCGCAACTCCACCGAGTGGTTCGAGAACGTGGACCGCTACACCGGCATGGAAGTGGAGCAGTTCGCCTACTCGCTGCTCACCCGCAGCCAGCGCATCAGCCACGAGAATCTGCGCCTGCGCGATCCCGCCTGGCTCGAAGGCTACGAACGGTGGCTGGAGGCAAGGGCCGATCCGGCGCCGGGCCGCCCCAAGCCGGATCAGCCCCTGGGCCCGGCAAGGACCGGGGCCCTTCCCAGTCTTGGGGCAGCGACCCGCGCAGCGGCGGAGCGTGGGGGCTCACACCCACACCCCACACCGCCCATGCTGCTGCCGCTTTCGGTGCGCGGCCTCACGCTGAAGAACCGCATCGTCGTCTCGCCCATGGCGCAGTACAGCGCGGTGGAGGGCGCGGTGAGCGACTACCACCTGGTGCACCTGGGCGCGCGTGCGCTCGGTGGGGCGGCACTGGTGATGGTGGAGATGACCAGCCCCACACCCGAAGGCCGCATCACACCCGGGTGCCCCGGTCTCTGGAACGATGCGCAACAAGCCGGCTTCAAGCGCATCGTGGACTTCACCCATGCCAGCCAAGCGCACATCGGCATCCAGCTCGGCCACAGCGGGCCCAAGGGTTCCACGCAGCTGGGTTGGGAGCGCATGGACGAACCCTTGGAGAGCGGTAACTGGCCCCTGATCTCGGCGAGTGCTGTGCCGTACGGCGAGCAGAACCAGGTGCCGCGCGCGATGACCCGCGCCGACATGGACGCACTCACCGCGGCTTTTGTCGAGTCGACGAAGCGCGCAGCAGCAGCCGGCTTTGACTGGCTCGAACTGCACGTCGCCCACGGCTATCTGCTCTCGGCTTTCATCTGCCCGCTGACCAATTTGCGCACCGACGAACACGGCGGGTCCCTGGAGAACCGCTGCCGCTACCCGCTGGAGGTGTTCACCGCCATGCGCAACGTGTGGCCAGCAGACCGGCCCATGAGCGTGCGCATCTCCGCGCACGACTGGGCGCCCGGCGGCAACACGCCCGATGACGCGGTCGAGATCGCCAGGCTGTTCAAGGCGGCCGGCTGCGACGTGATCGACGTGTCCTCCGGTCAGACCACGCGCCAGGCCAAGCCGGTCTACGGCCGCACGTACCAGACACCCTTTGCCGACCGCGTGCGCAACGAGGCCGGCATCCTCACCATGGCGGTGGGTGCCATTCAAGAGGCCGACCACGCCAACAGCATCATCGCGGCCGGCCGCGCCGACCTCTGCGCCGTGGCACGCCCGCACCTGGCCGACCCGGCCTGGACCCTGCACGAAGCCGCGAAGCTGCAGACCCGTGCCTTGCAATGGCCCCGTCAGTACGAGAGCGGGCGGGACCAGCTTTACCGCGAAACCGCCCGCCTGCGGGCACTCAACAACAGCGACAAACCATGAACGATTCACCCCTCGACCTGGAAGCGAGAGCCCACAGCGAGCATGCGCACGAGCTGCGTCTGTGGCTGCGCCTGCTCACCTGCTCACAGCTGATCGAAAAGCGCGTGCGCGCCGGCCTGCGCGAGCAGTTTGATACCACGCTGCCGCGCTTCGACCTCATGGCCCAGCTCGAACGCCACCCCGAGGGTCTGAAGATGAAGGAGCTCTCACACCGGCTCATGGTCACCGGCGGCAATGTCACCGGCATCACCGACCAGCTCGTCAACGAAGGCCTGGTGGAGCGGCTGGACGTGGACGGCGACCGACGCGCGTTTCGCGTGGCCCTCACCGACCTTGGCCGGACCACCTTCGCGGAGATGGCGCGCCAGCATGAGGCGTGGATCGTGGACGCCTTCGAAGGCCTGAGTCCGCGCGAACTGGACAGTCTGCACAAGCTGCTGGGCAAGGTGAAAGCGCACCAGCTCGACATCAATCAGCGGATTGAAGAATGAAACATCCCATCCCCGACCACAATCCCATGCGCGGTCAGTACACCGCCATGGCCGGTGCACGCCCCAGCCACTTCGCGCTCAGCGTGAACGACGGCGTGGCCACCGTCACGCTCAACCGCCCCGAGCGCAAGAACCCGCTGACCTTCGACTCCTATGCCGAGCTGCGCGACTGGTTCCTGGCCCTGCAGAAGAGCACCGATATCAAGGCGGTGGTGCTCACCGGTGCGGGCGACAACTTCTGCTCGGGCGGCGACGTGCACGAAATCATCGGCCCGCTCACGAAGATGACCATGCCCGAGCTGCTGGCCTTCACCCGCATGACGGGTGCGCTGGTGAGTGCCATGCGCGCCTGTCCGCAGCCCATCGTGGCCGCTCTCGATGGCGTGTGCGCTGGCGCTGGCGCCATGATGGCGCTGGCTTCCGATCTGCGCCTGGGCACGCCACAAGCCACCGTGGCATTCCTGTTCACCCGCGTGGGCCTGGCCGGTGCCGACATGGGCGCCTGCGCCCTGCTGCCGCGCATGATCGGCCAGGGCCGCGCGAGCGAGCTGCTGTTCACCGGACGGGCCATGACCGCGGCCGAGGGCCACGCCTGGGGTTTCTTCAACGCGCTGCACGAAAACGCCGCGCTGCTGACTGCCGCGCACCAGCTCGCCACCCAGCTCGCGCAGGGCCCCACCTTCGCGCACGGCATGACCAAGACCATGCTGCACCAGGAATGGGCCATGACGCTGGACCAGGCGATCGAAGCCGAGGCGCAGGCGCAAGCCATCTGCATGCAGACGCAGGATTTCAAGCGCGCGTACGAGGCCTTCGCCGCGAAGCAGCGCCCGCAGTTCCAGGGAGACTGATCGTGGTCGCCTTCGAACACCCCCACGGAATGCACCCACCGCAATCGCAGTGGGAACTGCCCTTCTTCGACGAGCACCACCGTGGCATGGCGCCCCGCCTGGCCGACTGGGCGGCGTTGCAAGACGTGAACGAGA
>JANPKR010000537.1:0-4791 GCA_031426175.1 Hydrogenophaga sp.
TTGCACGTTCTCCAGCATGGCGGCGGTGGTGTTGCGCGCCGAGGCCGAGGTATAGGCCTTGCCTTGCGCGGCGCCCACCGTGTGCGGGCCGGCGTTGTCGGCGCGCTGCAAGGCGCGCAGGGAGCCGGCGCGGTCCACCACGGCAGCCGTCACGTTGTAGCCGCTGGCGCTGCACGCTGCGACGGTGGCCGCAGCGATCTGGTTGGCCAGGTCCAGCGACATGTTCTTCTCCGTGCGCACGGCCTGGGCGCTGGCGGCGGTGGTGACGAGGGACAGGGCGATCAGGGCAGTTTTGGCAACGAGTGTCATGGTGTTCTCCGGTGGTGTTGAACGGTTCGATCAACCGTGGGAGAACTGTAAAAACTCGAGCCCGAAACCACCATTCGGGCGGCTACGCGCCGCGCTCCGTAGAACTACGCAGCGCCCGCGTCACCGGCATCCACCAGCGCGGCGTAGTGCCGGATCAGCTGCGCCAGCGACGGCGCCTGCAGCTTGGCAAAAAGGTTGGCGCGGTGCGTTTCCACCGTGCGCGGTGAGAGGCCCAGTGCGCGCCCGATTTCCTTGTTGGTCAGGCCCTCGACGATCAGGCCCAGCACCTCGCGCTCGCGCTCGGAGAGCTGCGTGAAACGCTCGCGCGCGGCGCGGTCGGCCTGATGGCGCTGGCGCGAGCGCACGTGCTGGCGCACAGCGTTCTGCAGGGCTTCGAGCAACGCCTCGTCGTTCACCGGTTTTTCCAGGAATTCGGCCGCGCCGGCCTTGAACGCGCGGCGGCACATGTCCACCGTGCCGTGGCCGGTGAGCATGATCACCGGCTGGTCCACGCCCTGCGCCACCAGGGTGTCAAGCACGCTCAGGCCGCTGATGCCGGGCATGCGCACGTCGAGCACGATGGCTCCGATGGCCTCGCGGTCGAACGTGTTCAGGAAGGCCTGTGGATCGCCCCACGGCTGCACGCGCAGGCCCACGGTGCCGATCAGCAGGGCGAGGCTGTCGCGCACGGCCTGGTCATCGTCGATCAGGTGGATGGTGGGTGACAGCGTGTCGGAGCTCATGCCTCATTGCTCGCGAGGGGTAGCCGCAGTCGGAAGACCGCACCACCGGTGGCCGCGTTGGCGGCCGAAAGCGAGCCGCCCATGGCGCTGGCCAGTGTTTCGCACAGACTCAGCCCCAGGCCGAGTCCTCCTTCGCGTGTGGAGAAAAACGGCTCGAACAGTCGCGGCAACACGTCGGGCGCGATGCCCGGCCCGCTGTCGGCCACGGCGAGTTCACCCAGGCCCTCGACCGTGCGCAGGGTGAGCGTGAGCCGGCGTTGGGAGGCGGGCACCTGCTCCAGCGCTTGCAGCGCGTTGAGGATCAGGTTGTGCACGATCTGGTCGAGGGCGACCGGGTCGGCCATGACGCCGAGCACAGGTTCGCCTTCCAGCAGGGGCACCACGCTGCGCCGCTGGCACTCCGGCTCCAGCAGGTACAGCGCCCGGCGCACCGCGTCCACCGCGTCCACGGACTGGTGTTGGCCACCGCTGTCGGGCCGCTCCACCGCGCGGCGCAGCCGGCCCACCACTTCGGCGGCGCGCCGGGCCTGCGCAGCGGCCTGGGCCATGGCGCCGCGTGCCGTGGCCAACTCGGGCGGGTTGTCGTCGAGCAAACGCTGCGCAGCCTGCGTGTTGGCCAGCACGGCCGTGAGCGGCTGGTTGAGTTCGTGCGCCATGCCGGCGGCCAGTTCACCCAGTGTGTTCAGCCGCGCCACCTGGCCCAGGCGCAGCAGCTCTTCTGCGCGGCGGCGTGCCAAACGCTGGCGCTGCAGGTGCTGCGCTGCCGCCAGCAAGGCGACCACCGCCAGCACCCAGGCGGTCATGCGGCCCCAGGGCCACTGGCGCCAGCCGACGGTCTGCGTGGCCACCACGTCGAAGGGCTGACTCTCGGCCGCCACCACCTTGTGGAATTCAAAACGCGAGCTGGCACCGGCCTGCAGCCGGCCCGGTTGGACGAGGTGGCGTTGCCCCGTCAAGACCAGCTCGACCCTCACCGCGCTGGTCTGGGGTTTCATCGGCCATTCGGCCCACGGAACCAGGGCCTGCAGGTCGATGGTGAGCGCATAGCTCGCGGGCTCGGAGGCGAGCACCAGCCTGTAGCGGCCACTGCTCAGGTCCAGCGGCGCCAGTGCCGCGCGGCCGCTCTGGCGCGACAGGCGCTCGGCCTCGGCCAGCGCTGGGTCGGGCCACGGGGTGGTGGCGTCACTGCGCTGCACCGAGAGGATGCGCGGGTAGAGGGCGGGCAGGCGTTGTTCGGGCGAGCTGCTGCCAGGTGCGTCGGGTGCAGGCTGCAGCAGTGCCAGCGTGGCCAGGATGGCGTCGTGCTGCACCACCTGCTGGCTCAGCAGCCGGTGCACGATGCGCGCGTCGGTCTCGAAGAGGGCTCGCTGCTGTTCGAGCGATTGGCGAGCGATGGCGGCTGCGCCGGCCAGGGCGATCACCGCCCCGCCCACCACCCACCACCACGAGAAACGCCAGGGCTGCCGCATGCTGCGGATTCTGGCACGCGCCTTCGAGACGCGTCGCCGGCTCAGGGGAACAGCGGCTTGACGTTCCAGATCTCGCTGGCGTATTCGCGGATGGTGCGGTCCGACGAAAACGCGCCCATGCCAGCCACGTTCAGAACAGCATGGCGCGTCCATTCGCCTGGCGTTCGGTAGAGCGCATCCACCTTGTGCTGCGTGGCCAGGTAGTCGGTGTAGTCGGCGAGCAGCAGGTAGTAGTCGGACTCCAGCAGCGTACGCGTGATGTCCTGGAACCGCCCGGGCTCCTCGGGGCTGAAGGCACCTTCGGCGATGCGGTCGATGGCGGTCTTGAGGTCGTAGTTGTGGTCGTAGTAGCGGCGCGGGTTGTAGCCGCTGGCGCGCAATGCCGCCACCTGCTCGGTGCGGTGGCCGAAGATGAAGATGTGCTCCAGCCCCACGTGTTCGGCGATCTCGATGTTGGCGCCGTCCCAGGTGCCGATGGTGAGCGCCCCGTTGAGCGCGAACTTCATGTTGCCGGTGCCCGAGGCCTCGGTGCCGGCGGTGGAAATCTGCTCGGACAGGTCGGCCGCGGGGATGATCACCTCGGCCAGCGACACGCGGTAGTTGGGGATGAACACCACCTTGAGCCTGTCGCCCACGCGCTTGTCGTGGTTGACCACACGCGCCACGTCGTTGATGAGTTTGATGACCAGCTTGGCCATGAAGTAAGCCGAGGCCGCCTTGCCCGCAAAGATCACCGTGCGCGGCACCCAGTCGGCATGAGGGTGCGCCAGGATCTGCTGGTAGCGCGTGACCACGTGCAACACGTTGAGCAACTGGCGCTTGTACTCGTGCATGCGTTTGATCTGCACGTCGAACAGGCTGGCGGGATTCACGACCACGCCGGTCTCTGCCGCGATGCGCTCGGCCAGCCGCTGTTTGTTCTGCGCCTTGGCGGCCCGGAAGGCGCTGATGAAGTCGGGGTCGGTCGCCAGCGGGCGCAGCTGTTCGAGCTCGTCGAGGTTGCGCCGCCACGTGGTGCCGATGCGCGCATCGATCAGGCTGGCCAGCGGCCGGTTGGCCTGCGAGAGCCAGCGCCGCGGCGTGATGCCATTGGTCTTGTTGGTGAAGCGCTCGGGGTAGAGCCGCGCGAAGTCGGCAAAGATGGTCTGCACCATCAGCTGGCTGTGCAGCGCCGAGACACCGTTGACTTTGTGGCTGGCCAGCACCGAGAGGTAGGCCATGCGCACGCGGCGCTGGCCTCGCTCGTCAATCAGCGACACGCGGCGCAGCAGGTCGTTTTCACCGGGGAACCGCTCGTGCACCTCGGCCAGAAAGATCGCGTTCAGGTCGTAAATGATGCGCAGGTGGCGCGGCAGCAGGCGGCCCAGCAGCTCCACCGGCCAGGTCTCCAGCGCTTCCTGCATGAGGGTGTGGTTGGTGTAGCTGAAGACCTTCTTGCAGATGTCCCAGGCGGTGTCCCACTCCAGGCCTTGTTCGTCCACCAGCAACCGCATGAGCTCGGGCACGGCCAGCGCGGGATGCGTGTCGTTGAGATGGATCGCCACGCGCTCGGTGAAGAGGGTGAAGTCGCCCTGATGCTTCTTGAAGCGGCGCACGATGTCCTGCAGCGAGGCGCTGACAAAGAAGTACTCCTGGCGCAGGCGCAGTTCCTTGCCGTGTTCGGTGCTGTCGTCGGGGTAGAGCACGCGCGAGACGTTTTCCGACGCGTTCTTGGCCTCCACCGCGCGCATGTAGTCGCCTTTGTTGAAGGCATCCAGGTTGATGCCGCTGGTGGCGCGCGCGGTCCACAGGCGCATGGTGGCCACGCTGCTGAGTTCGTGGCCGGGCACGCCGGTGTCGTAGGCGGTGGCGATCACGTCGTCGGTTTCGACCCAGCGCACGGTGTCGTTGGACTGCACCAGTCGCCCGCCGAACTGCACCGTGTAGCTGAACTCCGGGCGCATGAATTCCCAGGGGTTGCCGTTGACCAGCCAGTAGTCGGGCTCCTCCACCTGGCGGCCATCAACGATGCGCTGCGCAAACATGCCGTAGTCGTAACGGATGCCGTAGCCCATGCCGGGGATGCCCACGGTGGCCATGGAGTCGAGGAAACAGGCCGCCAAACGCCCGAGGCCGCCGTTGCCGAGGCCGGCGTCGGTTTCCAGATCGATCAGCGAGTCGAAGTCGACCCCGAGTTGGGTGCAGGCCGTGCGCGCGTCGTCGAGGATGCCCACCGAGAGCAGCGCGTTGGTGAGCGCGCGCCCGGTGAGGAACTCCATCGAGAGGTAGTA
>JANPKR010000538.1:0-1902 GCA_031426175.1 Hydrogenophaga sp.
GGGCTGGATGCACGACACGCTGTCGTACTTTGCGCTCGACCCGATCCACCGGCGCTGGCACCACCACAAGATGACGTTTGCGATGATGTACGCGCACACCGAAGACTATGTGCTGCCGCTCTCGCACGACGAGGTGGTGCATGGCAAGGGCTCGCTGCTGAACAAGATGGCCGGCGACCGCTGGCAGCAGTTGGCCAACCTGCGCGCGCTGTACGCCTGGATGTACGCCCACCCGGGCAAGAAGCTGCTCTTCATGGGCGCCGAGCTGGCGCCCACCACGGAGTGGGACCACGACGCCGAGCTGCCCTGGCACCTGTTGCAAGACCCGGCACACGCCGGCATGCAGCACCTCGTGCGCGACCTCAACCACGTCTACCGCAGCGCCCCGGCCCTTTTCGCGCGCGACACCGATCCCTACAGCTTCCAGTGGCTGGTGGTGGACGACGCCGACCACTCGGTGCTGGCCTTCGCCCGCTACGGCCACGCGCTTGAAGACACGGTGGTGGTGATCGCCAACCTCACGCCTCTGGTGCGCCACGGCTACCGCGTGGGCCTGCCACACGGCGGCCACTGGCAGGAGCGGCTCAACACCGATTCCAGCCACTACGGCGGCAGCAACGTGGGCAACCACGGCCGCGTGCTGGCCGACGACATGGCGCAGCACGGCCAGCGTTGGTCGGCAGCCTTCACGCTGCCGCCGCTCGCTGTGTTGTGGCTCCAACCCGAACTGGCATGACGATCCCCTGCGCCGCTCCTGCGCTGGGCGCCCACCTGCGCAACCAGGGAGGTGTGCACGGCGTGCACTTCTCGGTCTGGGCACCCGATGCCCGCGGGGTGGACGTCTGCCTGTTTGAACCCGACGCCCCGGTGGAACACCGGCGCGTGGCACTCCAGCCCGCCGGCGACGGCGTGTGGTCGTCCTTCGTGCCCGGGATCGGCGCTGGTCAGCAGTACGGCTTGCGTGCCAGCGGCCCTTGGCAGCCCGAAGCCGGGCACCGCTTCAACCCAGCCCGCCTGCTGCTCGACCCGTGGTCACTCGCCCTGGTGGGCGACACCGAACGTCTGGCCCTGCAAACCGGGCACACCTGCGCCGATCCGCTGCACCCCACGCAGGCCTGGAACGAGCACCAGCCCGACCCCGACGACAACGCGGCCCACATGCCGCGCAGTGTGGTGGTGGACGCGCAGGTCGAACTGGCCGCGGGTCAGGCCATCGCACCCCGACCCGACATCGCCGCCGACCGCGTGGTGGTCTACGAAGCCCACGTGAAGGCCCTCACCCGCCTGCACCCCGGGGTTCCAGAGCACCAGCGCGGCACCTACGCGGCCCTCGCCCACCCCGCCGTGGTGCAGCACCTGAAGCGCCTGGGCATCACCACCCTGTGCCTGCTGCCGGTGCACCAGCACATCAGCGAGCGCCATCTGGTTCAACGTGGCCTGAGCAACCACTGGGGCTACAACACGCTCAATGCGTTCGCGCCCGAGCCGGTCTACGCCTCGGTCAGCGCCGACGACACCGCCGCCGTGCGCGCCGAGTTCCGCCACATGGTCGACACCATGCACCGCGCCGGCATCGAGGTGGTGCTCGACGTGGTCTTCAACCACACGGCCGAGAGCGACCTCGACGGCCCCACGCTGAGCTGGCGCGGGCTGGGCCAGAACCGCTGGTACGCCATGGGCGAGCACGGCGTGCCGCACAACTTCAGCGGCACCGGCAACAGCCTGGCGTTCAGCGAGCCGCGCGTGCAGCAATGGGTGATGGACAGCCTGCGCTGGTGGGTGCAGGCCTTCGGCGTGGACGGTTTCCGCTTTGACCTCGCCGTCTCGCTGGGCCGCGACGCAGCACTCGGCCACGCCTTCAACCCGCGCACTGCCCTGCTGAGTGCCATGGCACACGACCCG
>JANPKR010000539.1:0-1756 GCA_031426175.1 Hydrogenophaga sp.
CCGCGCCCGACGAGACGCACGACAACATCGTGGCGTACTGGGTGCCTGCTGCCCTGCCCGCGCCGGGCCAGCCACTCGAAGTGGCCTACGAACTGGCGTGGCAAGGCGATGCGCAACAGCGCCCGCCGTCGAGCTGGGTGACCCAGAGCCGCCGTGGCTATGGCTACACCAAGCTCAGCGCCGAAGAGCAAGGTCGCCAGCCGCAGTACGTCATCGACTTCACCGGCCCCGCGCTGGACGCATTGCCGGCCGACGCCACGGTCAAGGCCGTGGTGAGCGCCAACGCCAACGGCCGCGTGCTCCAGACGCTGGCCTACCCCAATCCCGCCACGCGCACCTGGCGCGTGACCGTGCGCGTTGAGCGCATCGATGCCACGCAGCCGGTGGAGCTGCGCGCATTTCTCCAGCACAACAACGACACCGTGAGTGAAACATGGACACATCTGCTGTTACCCGAATGAGCACTTCCGCGAACCCCACCCCGATCCTGCGCAGCACGCTGCGCGAGGAGCGCCATCCCAACGCCGTGACCGCGCCGCCGATCAACCGCGGCTCCATGGTGCCGCGTCCCTGGCGTGGTTTCTGGAACAGCATCGGCACCGCGCTCCTCAGCGTGGCCGGCCGTGCGCTGCCGCCCAACGACGCCACCGCATCCAGCAGTCCACGCCCAGCGCCCGAAGCCTGGGAAAGCGCGGCCAACCGCCGCCGTGCGGTGTTCGTGTTGCTCACGGTGTTGACCACCGGCCTGGCCGCCAGCCTGTTTGCCCGTGCCCAACCCGAGCACCACAACGTGTGGCTGCAATACGGCCAGCTCGCGCTGTTCGTGGTGCTGTCGGCCTGGGTCGTGACCGGTTTCGTGACCGCGCTGATGGGCTTCTGGGTCTCGCTGCGCGGTGATGCACACACGCTGTCGGCCGCTGCGGTTCGCCACCACCCCATGAACCCCGATGCGCGCACGGCGATCATCATGCCGATCTGCAACGAAGACGTGGCCACCGTGTTCGCCGGCCTGCGCGCCACCTGCGAGTCGCTCGCGGCCACCGGCCACGCGCGCCAGTTCGATGTGTTTGTGCTCTCCGACAGCTACGACCCGGTCATCGCCGCGGCCGAAAAGTCCGCCTGGGAAAACCTGCGTGCCGCGCTGGCCGCCCAGCCTGAGCTGCCGCAGATCGAGGTGTACTACCGCCTGCGCACGCGCCGCAGCCACCGCAAGGCCGGCAACGTGGCCGACTTCTGCCGCCGCTGGGGCAACGACTACCGCTACATGGTCGTGCTCGATGCCGACAGTGTCATGAGCGGCAGCTGCATCGTCTCCATGGTCAAGCTGATGGAAGCCCACCCCAAGGCCGGCATCGTGCAGACCGCCACGCAGGCCATTGGCCACGCCACGCTGCATGCCCGCGCACAGCAGTTTGGTTCGCGCGTCACCGGCCGCCTGTTCACACTGGGCATGCAGTTCTGGCAGCTCGGCGAAAGCCACTACTGGGGCCACAACGCCATCATTCGCGTCAAGCCGTTCATGGAGCATTGCGCGCTGGCCCCCATCAAGGGCACGGGCGGCATGTCCGGCGGCATCATGTCGCACGACTTCGTGGAAGCCGCGCTGATGCGCCGTGCCGGTTACCAGGTGTGGCTGGTCTCCGACCTCACCGGCAGCTACGAGCAGCAGCCGCCCGATTTGCTGAGCGAACTGCAGCGCGACCGCCGCTGGTGCCAGGGCAACCTGCAGAACTCGCGCCTGATGGCCGAGCCCGGC
>JANPKR010000540.1:0-2975 GCA_031426175.1 Hydrogenophaga sp.
TCAACGAAGCTTTCGCCGTGGTGCCCATGGCGCTCATGACCGAGCTGAGCATTCCGCACGAAAAAGTCAACGTCAATGGCGGCGCCTGCGCTCTCGGCCACCCCATTGGCGCCAGCGGCGCGCGCATTCTGGTCACGCTGATCCATGCGCTGCAGGCGCATGGCAAGAAGAAGGGCGTGGCCACGCTGTGCATTGGCGGCGGAGAGGCCACTGCGATGGCGATTGAACTGGTGTAACCCGGAGGCGACCTGGCCATGCTGAACCAAGACCAACTCATGATCCGCGACGCGGTGCGCAGCTTTGCCCAGGAGCAGCTCTGGCCGCACGCGGCCAAGTGGGACAAGGAACACCACTTCCCGACCGACGTGCACAGAGGCCTGGCCGAGCTCGGTGCCTACGGCATCTGCGTGCCCGAAGCGCTGGGTGGCGCGGGGCTGGACTATGTGACGCTGGCCGTGGTGCTGGAGGAAATTGCGGCCGGTGACGGCGGCACCAGCACCGCGATCTCGGTGACCCACTGCCCGGTCACCGCGATCCTGATGCGCTACGGCAATGCCCGGCAGCAGGAGCGCTGGCTGCGCCCGCTGGCGGCCGGCCAGATGCTGGGGGTGTTCTGTCTGACCGAGCCGCACGTGGGCTCGGACGCCTCGGCGCTTCGCACCACGGCGGTGAAGGAGGGTGGCGAGTACGTGCTCAACGGCGTGAAGCAGTTCATCACCAGCGGGAAAAACGGGCACCTCGCGATCGTGATCGCGGTCACCGACAAGGGCGCGGGCAAGAAGGGCATGAGCGCCTTCGTGGTTCCCACGAGCACGCCGGGTTATGTGGTTGCGCGCCTGGAAGACAAGCTGGGGCAGCACAGCAGCGACACGGCACAGATCAACTTCGACAACTGCCGCATCCCGGCCGAGAACCTGATCGGTGCGGAGGGCGAGGGCTACAAGATCGCACTCTCGGCACTCGAAGGCGGGCGCATCGGCATCGCGGCGCAAAGCATCGGTATGGCCCGCAGCGCGTTCGACTGTGCGTTGGCCTATTCCAAGGACCGGTCCAGTTTCGGCCAACCGATCTTCAACCACCAGGCCGTGGGTTTTCGGCTGGCCGACATGGCCACACAGATTGAAGCGGCCCGCGCACTCACGCACCACGCTGCGGCTTTGCGCGACGCCGGTCAGCCGTGTCTGAAGGAAGCGGCGATGGCCAAACTCTTTGCCAGCGAAATGGCCGAGGCGGTGTGCACGGCGGCCATCCAGGTCTTTGGTGGCTACGGTTATGTGAGCGACTTCCCGGTGGAGCGCATTTACCGGGATGTGCGGGTGTGCCAGATTTATGAAGGCACGTCGGACATCCAGAAAATCATCATTCAGCGGGCTTTGGCCTGAGGTCTCGGGTTTTCTCTGGTGGGTCCGGTCATCGACGACCACGGGGCACGGCTCCGCGAATGTCCTCCGGGGCCTGCGGCCCCTCCCCCTTTATTTCGCTGCGCCGTGCCCCATGGCCGCCGATGACCTCATTGGTACTCGGTCTGCTGGAAACCAACGCCACTTCAGCTCGCGGGCGTGGTGTGCGTTGCGCAGCGGCATAAAGGAGGAGGCGGCACCAGCCGCCGGGGGACAGCCGCGGAGCAGCGCACACCGCGTCCGCGAGCCCGCGAAATGCATGCCTGAAATGACAGGCGGATAACCCATCCCCTCGTATGATCCCGACACCATGAACATCATCATCCTGGGCGCCGGCCGCGTGGGCGAGAGCGTCGCCGAGAGCCTGGTCTCCGAGCAGAACGACATCACCGTCATCGACATGGACCCGGCCCGCCTGCGCAGCCTGGAAGAGCGCATCGACCTGCGTGGCGTGGTGGGCAACGGCATCCAGCCCTCTGTGTTGCGCGAGGCCGGCGCGAAAGACGCCGACATGGTGATCGCTTGCGCCGCCAACGACGAAACCAACCTCGTCGTGTGCAAGGTGGCACACGACGTCTTCAACGTGCCCAGCACCATCGCCCGCTTGCGCTCACCCGAGTTCCTCGAAGGCGACGGGCTGCTCGGGAAGAGCGGCTTTGCGGTGGACCACGTGATCTGCCCCGAGGAATCGGTCACCCGCTACATCCACCAGCTCATCAGCTACCCTGAAGCCCTGCAGGTGCTGGAGTTCGCCGACGGCCGCGCCAGCCTGATTGCGATGCGCGCCACACACGGTGGCTCGCTCGTCGGTCACACCATTGGTGAATTTCGCGAGCGCTTTCCTCACGCCGAAATGCGTGTGGTCGCGCTGTACCGGCTCGACACCGAGGTGGAGGCCACCAGGGACACACGCATCCTCGCCGGCGACGAAGTGTTCGTGTTGGCCGACACGCAGAAGATCCGCTACGTGCTGGGCGCCATCCACAACATCGACAAACCGACGCGCCGCATCATGATCGCCGGTGGTGGCAAGGTGGGGCTGCGGCTGGCCCGCACGCTCGAGGGCCAGTGTCAGGTGAAGATCATCGAACACGACCAGAAGCGCTGCGAGTACCTGGCCAGCCAGTTGCCGTCGAGCATGCTCATCCTCAACGGCGATGGCGCCGACGAAGACCTGCTGCTTGAGGAGAGCGTGGGCGAGATGGACATGTTCCTCGCGCTCACGAGCGACGACGAGGACAACATCATGTCGGCCATGCTGGCCAAACGGCTGGGCGCTGGGCGCGTGATGGCGCTGATCAACCGCCGCGCCTACGCCGACATGATGCAGGGCAGCACCATCGACATTGCCATCTCGCCGTCGCAGACCGTGATCGGAGAGTTGCTCACGCACCTGCGGCGCGGCGACGTGGCGGCGGTCCACAGCCTGCGCCGCGGTGCTGCCGAGGCGCTCGAAGGCATTGCGCGCGGCGACGTGAAAACCAGCAAGCTGGTGGGCCGCCGCGTGGAAGAGCTCAAATTGCCCAAGGGCGTGCGCATCGGCGTCATCGTGCGCGGCGAGGGAAGCAGGTCGGA
>JANPKR010000541.1:0-7979 GCA_031426175.1 Hydrogenophaga sp.
TCGCGTGCTCGTGATCGCACGGCGCTCTGCTCCGCGAATGTCCCCCGGCGGCTGGTGCCGCCTCCTCCTTTATTTCGCTGCGCAGAGCGCCATGCGCTCACGCGCCTGAAGTGATGTTGGAGTAAGCCCTGACGAGTGCCATCGAGGTCATCGGTGGCCATGGGGTACGGCGCAGCGAAATAAAGGAGGAGGGGCCGCAGGCCCCGGGGGACATTCGCGGAGCCGTGCCCCGTGGTCGCCGATGACCGGTACAGCCGGAGAAAAAACGTTGAACGCCCGTCCCTATGGCGGCCATCAGGTTTCCTGAACACGCCAAAGCGCCGCAAAACTTAAAATCCACGACATGCTCGCGCAACGCACCCTCAAATCCCTGACCAAAGCGGTCGGTGTCGGCCTGCACAGCGGCCAGCGGGTGGAGCTCACCCTGCGCCCGGCCGCACCCGACACCGGCATCGTTTTCCGCCGTGTCGATTTGCCCGAGCCGGTGGAGATCCCGGTCAACGCCACCGCCGTGACCGACACGCGTCTGGCCTCCACCATCTCCAACGGCAACGTGAAGGTGCACACCATCGAGCACCTCATGAGCGCCTGCGCTGGTCTGGGGCTGGACAACCTCTATGTGGACATCACCGCCGAGGAAGTGCCCATCCTCGACGGCTCTTCGGCCTCGTTCGTTTACCTGCTGCAGAGCGCCGGCATCGTGATGCAGAAGGCGCCCAAGCGCTTCATCCGCGTCACCAAGCCTGTGGAAGTGCGCGAAGGCGAAGGCAAGAACGTGAAGTGGGCGCGGCTCGATCCGTTTCATGGCTACAAGCTGGCCTTCGAAATCGAGTTCGACCACCCGGCGGTCAACTCCACCGGTCAGCGTGTGGAGTTCGACTTCGGCGGCGGCCAGTACGCGCGTGAGATCGCGCGCGCCCGCACCTTCGGCTTCACCAAGGACGTGGAAGCCATGCGCTCCCACGGCCTCGCACTCGGTGGCGGGCTGGACAACGCCATCGTGATGGACGACGTGAAGGTGCTCAACGCCGATGGCTTGCGCTACCAGGACGAGTTCGTCAAACACAAGATCCTCGACGCCATGGGCGACCTGTACATCGTGGGCAAACCGCTGCTGGCCGCCTACAGCGCGTTTCGCAGCGGCCACGCCATGAACAACCAGCTGTTGCGCGCCTTGCTCGCGCGGCCAGATGCTTACGAGGTGGTGAGTTTCGAGCAGGATCGCGAAGCACCACAAGGGTTCGCGCAGCTGGCGCCCGCCTGGTAACCGGCGCCATGTTGCTGTTTCGCTGGACCGTTCTTTTTCTGTTGCTCGCCGCTGGCGTGTGCTTTGCGTTCTATGTGGGCACCGGTCAGGCCCGCTTTCGCGCCTGGGGTGTGATCATCCTCAAGTGGACGGTGATCGCCGCGCTGGGTTTCTTTGCGGTGCTGGTGCTGGAGCGGTTGTTGTGACGGAGCCTTTGAAACCTGTGGCCCTGGTGGTGGAAGACGATGAGCACATCGCCCAACTGTTGCGCTTCATGCTGGAGCGCGAAAAGTACACCGTGCACCTGGCCCGCGATGGGCGCGAGGGACAGACCTACATCCAGACACAGCCAGTGCCCACCATCGTGCTGTTCGACGTGATGCTCCCGTTTGTGGACGGCTTCGAGCTGGTGAGGCTGGTACGCGCCCAGCCGGGCTGGGACACGGTACCGGTGGTGATGCTCACGGCCAAGACGCAGGAGCGAGATATCGTGCGTGCGCTGGACGCGGGCGCGACCGACTACATTCTCAAGCCCTTCCAGCCCAATGAGCTGCTGGCCCGCCTTCGACGCTTCACCCGGCCCCGACCATGAGCCCATGCGCCCTGACCCTCCTGATCTGTACAGCTGCCATCACGCTGCCGGCAGCGGCGCAAACCGACAGGGGGCAGCGCCTGATCCTGAGCACCGAGCTCAGTGACCTCAACCGAGGCAATCGCGACTGGAGCGAAGTCTCGTTGCGCTATGTGCGTCTGGATGCACCGCGCCAGAGCACCGAGCTGGCCGTGACCGGCACTTCACGCTTCGGCCTGAAAGATTCGCAGATCGACGTGGTGCACACCACACCGCTGTCGCCCTCGCTCGTGACATCGATGCAGGCGAGTTACAGCCCCACGGCCCGGGTACTGCCCGAGTACAGCGTGGGCGCCAACCTGCAGGTCGAATTCGCGCCCGCGTGGTTGGTGCACGGCGGCTTTCGCCACACGCACTACGACAGCACCGACGTCAACCGCCTGAGCTTCATGCTGGAGCGCTACGTCGGCAACTTCAGCGCTTCGGTGACATGGTCACCGGTGCGCGCACTGGGCACGCGCAGCGACCTGGTTGAGCTGCGCGGCACCTGGTACCACAGCGAAGGCGGCTCGACCGGTTTCATTGCCAGCCGGGGCGACGAGGCCACGCAGCTCGGTGCCGGGGTGATCGCGCTGGCCGATGTGCGTTCGCTCGCGCTGGTGGGACGTCACCGGCTCGGGCCCAACTACGGTCTGAACTACGCGCTGAGCCGCACGCGCCAGGGCGATTTCTACACACGCACGGGTCTCAGTCTCGGTGTTCAGCGCGACTTCTGATCCCTACCTTCTCGCGGCCCTGTGGGCCGGTACCGTCGCGCTGGCGTTGACCCTGGCGCTGGCAGCGGTCATCGTGGTGCTGCGGCTCAACCTGCAGCGCCAGGAGCGGCGCTGGAGCGCGTTTGTCGAGCGCTGGCGCCCGCTGCTGCTGGCCATGATGATGGAGCCCGACGAGCCACCCACGCTGCCACACTTGTCCCGCGCGGAACGCACGCTGTTCCTGCGCCTGTGGGTCTATCTGCACGAGTCGGTGCGCGGCACGGCGGCCGAGCAACTCAACCAGGCCGCGCGGGTGCAGCAGATCGACCGCACCGCGCGACGGCTGCTGGTGCGTGGCTCGCGCGCCGAGCGATTGCAGGCGGTGCTCGCCCTCGGCTATTTGCGCGACGAAGCCGCCTGGGACGCTTTGCTGAAACTCGCGCGCCGCGCCGATGGGCTGGTGGCGGTGAACGCGGCGCGCGCGCTGATCCAGATTGACGCTTTCAAGGGCGCTGAAACGCTGATGCCGCTGATCCTCACCCGACGCGACTGGGACGTGAGCCGCATGGCGGCCTTTCTGGTGGACGCGCGCGATGCTTTCTGGCTGCATCTGGTGCGCCAGTTGCCGAGCATGCGGCCGCGCGACCTGCCGCGCGCCCTGCGTCTGGCCGACGCCTTGCGCCTGAAGTTGCCTGCCAGTGCCGTGCGCGTGCTGCTGCGGCCTGGCCAGCCGTCCGCCCTGGTGCAGGTGGCGCTGCGGCTGGTGAACACCGGTGAACTGCTCGACGAGGTCCGCGCCTGCCTGCAGCACCCCGACTGGCGGGTGCGTGAGCAGGCCACGCAGCAGTTGGCGCAGCAAGCTACACCGGACGACACACCAGCGCTGGGGCGTTTGCTTGACGACCCACGCTGGGACGTTCGCATGGGCGCGGCGCAGGCCCTTGCCCAACTGCCGTTTCTGAGCAACGAACAACTCGCAGAGCTCGGCCGGCCCGGCACAGCCAGCGAGACCGTGGTGCGCCACGTGTTGGCCGAAAGGGCCTGGGCATGAGCGCCGTCCGGAGGGCGATCCAGTGAACACCGCTGTGCAGTTCATCACCTGGTTCGTGCTGGGCTATTTCGTGCTGCTCAACCTGGGCTACCTCGCGCTCAACCTGCTCTCCCTGGGCAGCCTGTACCGTGGCCTGCAGGAGAAGGTGCTCGACGAATTGCCCCAGGTCTTCACCGGACTGGACCCAGCCATCAGCTTGCTGGTGCCCGCCTACAACGAAGAGGCCTCCATGGCCGACTCGCTGCGCTCCATGTTGCAACTGGCCTACTCCAACTTCGAGATCATCGTGATCAATGACGGGTCGAAGGACGGCACGCTGGAGGTGCTCAAGCGCGAGTTCGAACTCGAGGTATTTCCCGAAGCCGTCAACGCTCGCCTGCCCACGCAGCCAGTGAGGGCCTACTACCGCTCGCGTCTGCACGCCAACCTGCGCGTGATTGACAAGGACAACGGCGGCAAGGCCGACTCGCTCAACGCCGGTATCAACCTCTCGCGCCACAACCTGTTCTGTGGTGTGGACGCAGACTCGATCCTGGAGCGCGACAGCCTCCAGCGCGTGGTCAAGCCTTTCCTGCGCGACCCCACCGTCGTGGCCACGGGCGGCACGGTGCGGGTGGCCAACGGTTGCGTGATCGAAGGTGGGTTCATGACGCAGGTGAACCTGCCGTCCAACCCGTGGGCCCTGTTCCAGGTGGTGGAGTACCTGCGCGCATTCCTGTTCGGGCGCCTGGGCTGGTCGCGCCTGAACGCCATGCTGATCATCTCCGGCGCGTTTGGCCTGTTCCGCAAGGACGTGGTGATCGCCGCCGGTGGCTACCGCGTCAAGACCATCGGTGAAGACATGGAACTGGTGGTGCGCATCCACCGCCACCTGCGGGCGCAGGGCACGCCGTACCGCATTGAGTTCGTGCCCGACCCGGTGTGCTGGACCGAGGCGCCAGAAGACCTGCAGACGCTGCGCAACCAACGCATCCGCTGGCAGCGCGGCCTGTCCGAGAGTTTGAGTGGCCACGCCGGCCTGATGTTCAGCCGCCGTGGCGGCGCACCGGGCTGGCTGGCCTACCCGTTCATGGTGGCGTTCGAGTGGTTGGGCCCGATCGTGGAGCTGGGTGGCTATGTGTTCATGGCGGTGGCCTACGCGCTGGGCGCAATTTCGTGGGAAGCCTTTGCCGTGTTCCTGTTTGTTGCGGTGGGCCTGGGCATCCTGTTGTCGGTGTCAGGCTTGCTGCTTGAGGAGATGGCCTTCCACCTGTATCCGCGTATGGGTCAGCTGGCCTTGCTGGCGCTGGTGATCGTGGCCGAGAACCTGGGATACCGGCAGATCAACAGCTGGTGGCGTCTGGTGGGCCTGTACCGTTGGGCCACACAGCGCGAGGCGAAGTGGGGCGAGATGAAGCGCAAGGGATTGAAAGCGCGCACCTGAGTTCAGGCGCGGGGCAGTTCAAAATGGAACTCGGTGCGAACACCTTCTTCGCTGTCGAAGCCGATTTCGCCCCCGTGCTCCTTGATGATGTTGCGGCAGATGTTCAATCCCAATCCGGTGCCGCCCTTTTGCCGGCGGTCCGAACCGTCAGCCTGGGCGAAGCGCTCGAACACACGATCCCGAAACTTCTCTGGCACTCCCGGCCCACGGTCGATCACACCCAGGTGGACCCGTTCGGTGCTGGCGCTCAGCATCACCTGCACCAGCCCGCCGGTGGGTGAAAACTTCGCCGCGTTCGACAGCAGGTTGGTCACCACCTGCACGATGCGGTCGCCATCCGCCAACACCTCACCGTCGGCGATCACCTCGAACTGAAAGCGCACACCGAAGCTGTCGGCGTACGACTGCGTATCGCGTATCGCAGTCTCCACCAGCGGGCGCAGCGGCTGGCGTTTCATCTCGTAAGTGAACTGCTGCGAATCCATTTTTTCCACGTCCAGCACGTCGTTGATGAGCCGGATCAGGCGCTCGCAGCTCTGGCTGGAAATCTTCATGAGCTCCTGAACATCGGCCGGCAGTTCACCGGCCATGCCCGATTCGAGCATGCTCAACGAGGCGTAGATCGAGGTCAGCGGTGTGCGCAGTTCGTGCGACACGGTGGAGATGAATTCGCTTTTGAGGCGCTGCACCTCCTTGCGTTCGGAGATGTCGTGCACGAAGGCGCTGAACAGCTGTACGCCACCCGTGTCGATCAGGCCGATCTTCATTTCTGCGGGAATCTCGCGACCTTGGCGATCGCGCACCGTGCGCTCCAGCAGCTTGCCCTGGAACGGCGCTTCGCCGGTCTTCAGGTAGTGCACCAGCGCCTGGATGAAGGCCGCCTGATGACGCTCGGGGATGATGGTTTGTGCCAGCGATTCCCCGAGCACCTCTTCGCGCTTCCAGCCAAAGAGCTTTTCGGCCTGGGTGTTCCAGTCGGTGATGCAACCGTCGAAGTCCATGCCGATAAACGGATCTTGCGCGGTCTCGATCACCGTCTGGATGCGCTCTTCGCTGGCCGTCACCTGCTCCAGTGCCTCCTGCATCGCGGCTGTACGCTCGTGCACCCTGCGCTCCAGCGACACGTTGAGTTCGCGCACCTGGGTTTCGTTGTCCTGCAGTTTTTTCACCAGTGACGTGAATGCCTTGCCCAGCGTGTCGATTTCGGAGTAGCTTCGAAAAGAAGGTACGTTGACCGCATAACCGGCCTCGATGCCCCGTGCCACATCGGTCAGGCGATGCAAGGGCCGGGTGATCAGGCGGGCAACACCCCAGCCCAGCAGTGAGAACAGCAGGGCGGCCGCGAGGCCCACAAGCAACATGCGTTGGTGAAGCTGGTTCACCGGCGCGTAGGCTTCCCCGAGTTCCTGGCGCACCAGCACACGCCAGCCCAGACCGGGATAGGCGCCGAAGCCGCTGTCGCTGCTGTAGCCAACGAGGTACTCCTTGCCATCGGGCCAGGTTTCTTGAACTTTGCCACGCTCGCCGCGGTCTGCAGCGTCCAGACTCGCCAGCTTGAGCACCTTGCCCTGAACGTCGGGCGGCCCCATCAACACCGTGCCTGCACTGGAAACGATCAGAGGTTCGACGGTGCGGCTGCGCCCAACCGGCACGAAGATCGCCTGCTCGATTTCGCGCGCCCACCGCCAGGACAGATGAACCCCAAGAACACCGGTGGTTTGCCCGTTTTCGTTGCGCAGCGGGAAGGCGATATCCACGAAGCGCAGCGGCTCGCCTCCCTCGCTGCCCAGCAGTTTGGCCAGCAACATCGCCTCATGGACGTCACCCATCGGCTTACCTTGAAGGGCGTTGCCGAACCAGGGTCGCATCGAGACATCGGCACCCTCCAGCATGTTGCGCGTGGCCACCAGCACCTTGCCGGCTGGATCGGTCACGCCGATCCAGGCGTAGGTGGGGTAGCTCTGCTGCAGCGCATCGATCTCGCTGCGAACTTCGGAGAGATCAAGTTCACCGTCGAGCCGGTTGGCGATCAGCTGCACTTCCCGGTAGCGTTCGAACATCGAGCGGTCCAGACGGCTGGTGGTCTGGTTGGCCAACTCGGCGAGGTTGGCGCCAATGCCTTCACGCACCTGTGTGCTGGCGGCGCGGTCGCTCAGCAACGTGAGCAGCAGCGTGAGCAAGACCGACAGCCCGGTGAACGCCAGCGCCAGCCAGGCGCCCAGACTGAGGTTGGTCGGCTTGGTGCGGGTCATGCTCAGTAGATCCTTCCGGCCTTGTACGAGGCACTGGAGCGGGCTTGCAGCGTCGACACCTTGTTGATCGCCAGCAGCGTGCGGCTCACCTGCGCGTGCGTGATGGCCAGGCCCAGCGCGTCTGCCGCGTCTTTCCCCGGCAGGCCGGGCAGTTGCAGCAGGCGTTTGACCATCTCCTGCACCTGCGGCTTGGCCGCCTTGCCGTAGCCCACCACCGCCTTTTTCAGCTGCAGCGCGGTGTACTCGGCCACCGGCAGGTGGTTGGCCACCAGCGCGGTGAGGCAGGCGCCGCGCGCCTGACCCAGCAGCAGCGTGGCTTGGGGGTTGACGTTGACGAACACGATTTCGCAAGCCGACACCTCGGGCTGGTAACGCGCCACCACCTCGGTGATGCCGTCGAACAGGATCTTGAGCCGCGCGGGCAGGAGAGCGCCGTCTTTCGGGCTGGTCTGGATGGTGCCGCTGGCCACGTAGTGCAGGTTCGGGCCGTCGGTGTCGATCACGCCGAAACCGGTGCACTGCAGGCCGGGGTCGATGCCAAGGATTCTCATAGGTTGAAGGTCCAGCGCACCGAATGGAAGAACACGGGCGCGGCAAAGCACAACGCGTCCACCCGGTCGAGCAGTCCGCTGGCGCCGGTGGTGGAGCGCCCGGCCAGTCCCCAGTGGGTCACGCCGCGGT
>JANPKR010000542.1:0-4463 GCA_031426175.1 Hydrogenophaga sp.
CAGTTGGTGGGCGTGGTCGGACCGAACGGCCGCGGCAAGTCCAACATCATGGACGCGGTGCGCTGGGTGCTGGGCGAGTCCAAGGCCTCCGAGCTGCGCGGCGAGTCCATGCAGGACGTGATCTTCAATGGCACCAACACCCGCAAGCCGGCCAGCCGCTCCAGCGTGGAACTGGTGTTCGACAACAGCGACCACCGTGCTGGCGGCCAGTGGGGCCAGTTCGGCGAGATCGCCGTCAAGCGCGTGCTCACGCGCGACGGCACCAGCAGCTACTACATCAACAACCAGCCGGTGCGCCGCCGCGACGTGCAGGACGTGTTTCTGGGCACGGGCCTGGGCCCGCGTGCCTACGCCATCATTGGCCAGGGCACCATCAGCCGCATCATCGAGAGCAAGCCGGAAGAGCTGCGCCTGTTCCTCGAAGAAGCCGCCGGCGTGTCCAAATACAAGGAGCGCCGCCGCGAGACCGCACACCGCCTGGCCGACACGCGTGAGAACCTCACCCGGGTCGAAGACATCCTTCGCGAGCTCAACGCCAACCTCGACAAGCTGGAGAAGCAGGCCGAAATTGCGGCGAAGTACAACAGTCTGCAGGCCGGCGTCACGCTCAAGCAGCACCAGCTCTGGTTCATGAAGCGCAGCGAGGCCGAAGCCGATCAGGTCAAGGTCAAGACCGACGCAGCCCAGGCGGTCAACGACCTGGAGTCGCGCACCGCCGATTTGCGCCGCATCGAGAGCGAGCTGGAAACCATCCGCCAGGCCCACTACGCTGCGGGCGATCAGGTCAACCAGGCGCAGGGCAAGCTGTACGAAGCGAGTGCCGAGGTCGGCAAACTTGAAGCCGAGATCCGGTTTGTGGTGGAAGGTCGTACCCGCGTGGAGCAGCGCCTGGTGCAGTTGAAAGAGCAAATCGCTTCCTGGGCCACCCGCAGCGAAGACGCTGCGGTGGAGCTGGAACAACTGACTGAGGCCATGGTGCAGGCCGAAGACCAGACAGTGGTGCTGGCCGCGCAGGGTGAAGAGCAGTCGGGCGCCTTGCCTGCCCTTGAAGACAGCCTGCGCCAGGCCCAGTCCCGCGCCAACGAGCAGCGCGCCAGCGTCACGCAGGTGCAGCAGCAGATTCAGGTGCTGGCGGCTGAGCAGCGCAGCATCGAAGAACAGAGCCGCACACTCAATCAGCGGCGCGAGCGCCTGACCGCCGACCGCAACGCTCTGGCCGCGCCCGATGAAGCCCGCCTGCTGAACGCGCAAACCCAGCTGGCCAGTGCGCAGGAAGCGGCCGACATGAACGACGCTGTCCTGCAGGAACTGCAGGACAGCGTGCCCCAGCTGGACGAAGCCCGCCGCAGCGCGCAGCAGGCCGTGAACCAGGAATCGGCCAAACAAGCCGACCTGTCGGCCCGCCTCGAAGCGTTGAAGGCGCTGCAGGAAAAGGTCAAGACCGACGGCAAGCTCAAACCCTGGCTGGCGAAACACGGACTCGATGGCTTGCAAGGCCTGTGGAGCCGCATCCACATCGAGACCGGTTGGGAGAACGCGCTGGAAGCCGCGCTGCGCGAGCGGCTGGGTGCACTCGAAGTCTCGCGCCTGGACATGGTGCGGGCCTTTGGCAACGACGCGCCGCCGGCGAAGCTGGCCTTCTACAACCCGCCTGTTGGAGGCGCTGCAACCGTCAGCACCATCGGTCTCAAGCCGCTGGCTGCCTGGCTGCGCCTGAACGACGCTGGCCAGCAGGCCTTGCTCGTCGAATGGCTGCACGGCTGCCTGACCGCACCCAGCCTGGAAGACGCGATGGCGCAACGCGCGCAGCTGCAGCCCGGCGAGGTGATCTTTGTGGCCAGCGGCCACGCGGTCACCGCGCACAGCGTGAGCTTCTACGCGCCCGACAGCGAGCAGGCCGGCCTGCTGGCGCGGGCGCAGGACATCGAGAACATCGACAAGCAGCTCAAGGCGCAGGTGTTGATCAACGAGCAGGCGCGTTCCAGCCTGATTCGCGCTGAAGCCGCGTACACCGACGCCTCGCAGCGCCTGGTGAGCGCACGCCGCGAAGCGGCCGAGTCGCGCAGCCGCGCACACGAGCTGCAGGTCGAAGCCTTGCGCCTCACGCAGCTGGCCGAACAGACCCGTGTGCGCAGCGAGCAGATTGCGTCTGACCTGGCCGAGGTCGACGCGCAGCTGGACGAGCTGCAGGAGCGCCGTGTGACCGCCGAGGCGCGGTTTGAAGAACTCGACATGCGGCTGGCCGACAGCCAGGAGCGTCACGCTCAACTGGACGACACGGTGATCGCGGCCGAACGCACACTGAACCAGGCGCGCGAACAGCAGCGCTCACTGGAGCGCACCGCACAAGAGGCCACGTTCGCCCTGCGCAGTCTGCAGGCCCGTCAGGCCGAGCTGCAGCGCTCGCTGGAGACGGCGGCCACCCAGGAAAAATCGCTTGCAGACGAGCAGCAACGCGCAGCCGACGAACTTGGCCGCCTCAACGACGCAGCCGCACAAGCCGGTTTGCAGGACGCACTGGCCATGAAGCTGGAGCGCGAGCAGGCGCTGGGCGCGCTGCGCAGCCAGTATGACGACCTCACCACCAAGCTGCGGGCCAGCGACGAACGCCGCCTGCAACTGGAGCGTGAACTCGATCCGCTGCGCAACCGCATCACCGATTTCCAGCTCAAGGAACAGGCCGCGCGCCTGGGTGTGGAGCAGTACAGCCAGATGCTCGAAGAGGCTCAGGCCGATCTGGCCGCGGTGGCGCAGAGCCTCACCGAGGGCAATGTGCGCCTGAGCGGCATGCAAGGCGAGATCGACCGCCTGCACCGCGAGATCCAGGCGCTGGGCGCCGTCAACCTCGCAGCGCTGGACGAACTCACCGCCGCGCGCGAGCGCAAGACTTTCCTTGATGCGCAAACGGCCGACCTGGTCGAGGCCATGAACACGCTGGAAGACGCGATCAAAAAGATCGACAACGAAACCCGCGACCTCCTGGGCAGCACCTTCGAGACCGTCAACACGCACTTCGGCAAGATGTTCCCCGAGCTGTTTGGCGGTGGCAACGCGCGCCTGGTGATGACCGGCGAAGAAATCCTGGACGCCGGCGTGCAGGTGATGGCCCAGCCACCCGGCAAGAAAAACCAGACCATCCACCTGCTCTCGGGCGGCGAGAAGGCGCTCACCGCCATCGCGCTCGTGTTCGCCATCTTCCAGCTCAACCCCGCACCTTTCTGTTTGCTGGACGAGGTGGACGCGCCGCTGGACGACGCCAACACCGAGCGCTACGCCAAGCTGGTCACCCACATGTCCAAAGAGACGCAGTTCCTGTTCATCAGCCACAACAAGATCGCCATGGAAATGGCCGAGCAGTTGATCGGGGTGACCATGCAGGAACAGGGCGTCTCGCGCATCGTGGCGGTGGACATGGAATCGGCCGCCGGCATGCTCGAACCCACCTGAACCACACCATGAGCACACTGCAAATCAGCCTGGCCATCATCGGAGGGCTCGTGCTCGCGGGTGTGGTGGCCTACAACGCCTGGGTCACACGCAAGAGCGTACCGCGCCTGGCGCGCGAGCGCACGGCGCACGGCCCGGACGACGCCACCGGCGACGAGACCTTGCCGTACTCGCCCGAAGACCTGACCGGCCACGAGATCCAGCGCATCGACCCGGTGCTGGGCGACATGCCCGGTGCGTCCATGAAGCCCGACCCGGTGGCAATTGCGGTGGCGGCCGCCTCGGTGAGTGTGAACCCCTTGCTCCACCAGCCCGAGCGCAAGCCCAGCCTGGACGCATTGATCGACGTGATCACGCCGCTGGTGCTGGACCACGAGGTCTCGGGCGACGCACTGCTGGCTGCGCTGCCCGGCACCCGCCGCGTGGGCAGCAAACCTTTTGCCGTGGAAGGGCTGTGCGACGCCACCGGCGAATGGGAGACGCCGCGCCTGGGCCAGCGCTACCGCGCCCTGCAGGCGGGCGTGCAGCTGGCCAACCGGGCCGGTGCGCTCAACGACATCGAATTCTCCGAATTCGTGGTGAAGGCCCAGGCCTTTGCCGACGCGGTGGGTGCGGCCCCCGAGTTTCCCGACATGCGCGCCGAGGTGGCCCGCGCCCGCGAGCTCGACGCCTTTGCCAGCGGGCACGACGCACAACTCGGCTTCACCCTGCGTGCGCGACGCGCTGCCTGGAGCCCGGGCTATGTGGCGCAACACGCTGCCAAGCTCGGCTTTGTGGCAGGCGCCTTGCCCGGCCGCATGGTGCTTTCGGGCAGCGAGAGTGGGCAGGCGCCCATCCTGAGCCTGGTGTTCGACCCGCAGGCCGCCATGGCCGAAGACCCCGAGCAAAGCGCCTTGCGCGAGGTGGCGCTGTCGCTGGAAGTCACCCACGTTCCCCGCAGCGAACAGCCGTTTGTGCGCATGCGCCAAGCCGCCAGGGCGCTGGCCGAGGCCATGGACGGCGTGGTCACCGACGAC
>JANPKR010000543.1:0-1961 GCA_031426175.1 Hydrogenophaga sp.
ACGGCTTGAGCCGGATGTTGATGAAGCCGGGGCCGGCGATGTCGATGTCGGACACCCAGTTGGCGTATTCGGGGCGGGCCAGCAGCGCGGTGCGCAGCGTCTCGGCCACCTGACGCGGGTTGAGCTTGAGCGGTTTGGCCAACTGCATGGCCGCGGTGCTGGCGAAATCGCCGTGCGCCGCCACCTTGGGCGACTCGAAGGCCGCGCGCGCAGCCGCGCCGGGCAAAAGTGTGTCGAGCTCGGCAGCGAGGCCGTCGAGCAGTTCCTGTTTGATCTTGAGCATGGGCTGAATTTTAGGCGGCGAGCCCCAGCCTCACGGCGGCACGGGCCGCAGGTGCCGCGCAGCCGCTTCCTTCACCGCCGCCGTGAGCCGCTGTGCCGAGAGCGACTCGTGTGCCCAGTGCTGCCAGTACAGCACCACGTCCACCGTGGCGTTGGGCAGGATTTCCTGCAGGCCCGGGCGCGCGGCCAGGTGTTGCTCGGGCACCATGCCCCAGCCCAGTCCGAGCTCGATGGCGGTTTCGAACGCCTCCACCGCGGGCGCGAAGTGGCGCGGGTAGTTGGGCTGGCGCAAGCCGAAGTGCTGTTCGAGAAACGCGTCCTGCAACGCGTCCTTGCGGTTGAAGATCACCGCAGGCTGCGCCAGCATTTTGTGAATGGACACGGCGCCGCGCGGCGTGCGGCAGCGATGTGCCACCACCGGAGCGGCCACGCAGCGGTAACGCATGACGCCCAGCGGCTCGGCCACGCAGCCGCGCATGGCGGTGGTGAGCGTGGTCACGCACCCGGTCACGTCGCCGCTCTTGAGCGCATCGTGTGTGTGGTCCTGGTCGTCGATCAGGATTTCGAGCAGCAGGTGGTGGCGTTGCAGCAAGGCAGCCACACCGGGGAGGAACCAACTGGCCACCGAGTCGGCGTTGATGGCCACACCCAGGTTCTGCCAGCGCACACCGCCCTTGGGCTTGGAACCACCTTGCAAGCCGTCGAGCAAGTCGGCTTCCATAAGCCGCACCTGTTTCACATGGCCCAGCAGCGCCTGCCCGGCGGGCGTGGCGCGCACCTGCTTGCCGCGCACCAGCAGGCGCTGCCCCAGGGTGTCTTCGAGCGACTTGATGCGCAGCGAGACGGCGGCCAGCGTGATGGAGAGGGACTTGGCGGCGGGGCCGAAGCCGCCGTGTTCGATCACGGCGTTGAGGGCTTCGAGTTGGCGGGCGTCGAGCATGGCGCTTGAGAAAAACTCAACCCGATGGGGTTTGGTCAGGCGCAGTTTAAGTCTTGCACCGGCCCCGGTGGGCCTCGCTTCAGCCCAGCCGGGGGGCCTGTGCAACCGCGGGCAATCCCGTGAGCGGCAGGCCGCTCTCGTCCTTGAGCCCCACGCCGGTGAGGCCCAGGCGCCGGCTTTCGCCCAGCAGCCAGGCCAGTCGGCGCGCGGCGGTGTCCAGGGCTTGCCCGGCCGGGCGCACGTTGGAAATGCAGTTGCGCTGCGCGTCGCTGCACCCCACGCGCGGCGCGTGCGTGAGGTAGATGCCCACACTGTCGGGTGAACTCAGCCCCGGGCGCTCGCCCACCACCAGGGCCACCGCTGCGGCGCCCAGGCGCTCGCCCACCTCGTCCGCCACAGCCACGCGCGCCTCGCGCACCACCACCAGCGGGCCCAATCGCAACGCCGGATCGAGCGCCCGGCGGATCGCACACAGCAGCGCCGCACCGTGCTGCTGGATGCCCAGCGCCGAGAGGCCGTCGCCCAGCACCAGCACCAGGTCGAAGTTGCCGCCTGCAACGGCACCGAGCCGCTCTGCGCTGGCGGCGTCCAGCCGCCGCCCGAGGTCGGGGCGCAAGAGGTATTCATGGCGGTCGCGCGCCTGGCTGTGCAACTGCAGCGGCGCGGGCCAGCCTTGCTGCTGCAATTCAGCGCACAAGGCATCGCTGTCCTGCGGCAGGTGGATGGCGTCGCGGGCTTG
>JANPKR010000544.1:0-2039 GCA_031426175.1 Hydrogenophaga sp.
CTTGGTGGTTTTGCGAGCGGGCGTCTTGGCCGCGGGTTTGGCTGCTGCCTTCGGTGCTGCTTTGGCGGCCACTTTGGGGGCTGTCTTTGCCGCTGGCTTCGCGCTCGGCGCCACACGTGGCTTGACCACCAGTTTCTGCAGTGCAGTCTTCGGCGCGGCTGCGGGTTTGCGGGTGGGTTTGGCGGCTGCGGTTTTGGCCGGAGCCGACTTCAGCGCGGGCTTTTTGCTCGCGGTTTTGGCCGCGGGCTTGACCGGTGCTGCGGCGGCCGTTCGGGCTGCCGACTGCGCGGCCTTGCGCGCCGTGCTTTTGGCCGGTTGGGCGGCGGCGGTGGCAACCGGCTTCTTGCGGCTGGTCTTCTTGGCGGCGGGCTTGGCCTCGGGAACCACAGGCTTCTCGGCGCCGTGCTTCAGGCGAATCGGCTTCCCACCCCAGATCTCTTCGAGCCGGTAGTACTGGCGGATCACGGGTTGCATCACATGGGCCACGGCCGCTCCGCAATCCACGATGATCCATTCGCCGTTGTCTTCGCCCTCGATGCGGGGTTTGTCGAAGCCAGCTTCGCGCACGGCATCGCGCACGCTGGCGGCCAGGGCCTTGGTTTGGCGGTTCGAGGTGCCGCTGGCAACGATCACGCGCTCGAAGAGCGGTGAGAGGTGTTCGGTATTGAAAACCACGATGTCCTGACCCTTGACGTCCTCCAGCCCGTCGACGATGGCGCGCTGGAGTCTCTGGATGTCTTTTTTGGCAATGGTTTCGCTGGTCATGTAGGAATCTGATAAAGGTGATGGGTTGAAATGTAGCCTGCGACGGACTCGGGCACCAGAACCTCCAGGGCCGCGGTGCTTTGCGCCACCTGTCCCAGTCGGGCCCGCACGGCGGTCGCGCTGATGTTCTTCAGCGGCATGTCCAATCGCTCGTAGGGCAAATCGACTTGTGACAGGTCGGTCTCCACCGCCTGGTCCAGGGGAGCATCAGCGCCGATGTTGGTCGCACGGTTGGCCACCGCCAGCGTGGCCAGCTCCAGCACCTCCTGCCAGCGCACCCAGGTGCGAAATGCGAGCAGCTGGTCGGCGCCGAGCACCAGAAACAGTTGGGCACCAGGGTACTCCCCGGCGAGCTCCCGCAGGGTGTCGGCGGTGTAACTCGGGCTCTCGCGGTGAATTTCCCGCTCGTCGATCTTCACGCGGGCCAAATCGTCGAACGCGAGATGGCACATGGCCACGCGGTTGGCGGCGGGGGAGAGCACCCGCGTTTTGTGCCAGGCGTGGCCGGTGGGCAGGATGTGCAGCGCATCGAGCCCAAGTTGCCTGAGCGCGGTCTCGGCCAGCGCGCGGTGCGCCCAGTGCGGTGGGTCAAACGCGCCACCGAACATGCCCACGCGCTGCGGACCCGCTGTGCTTTGCTTCAAAGCCAGTCCTTGCGCACCAGAAAGTCCTTGTAAAGCCGCTCTTCGGGCGTGCCTTTTTTTGTCTTGCGGTTGTACGCCCAACTCACCAGCGGGGGCATGGACAGAAGGATGGACTCGCTGCGCCCTCCCGACTGCAGACCGAAGTGGGTGCCACGGTCCCACACAAGGTTGAATTCAACATAGCGCCCGCGGCGATACAACTGGAAGCTGCGCTCGCGTTCACCGTAAGGCGTGTTCTTGCGGCGGTCAACGATGGGCAAGTAGGCGTCGAGGAAAGCGTCGCCCACCGAGCTCATCATGGCGAAGCTGCCGTCGAAGCCGAGCTCCGAGAAGTCATCAAAAAAGACTCCGCCAATACCGCGCTGCTCGTCTCGGTGTTTCAAATAAAAGTACTCATCGCACCAAGTCTTGAAGCGGGGGTACTTGTCGACGCCGAACGGGTCGAGCGCGTTCTTCGTCGCGCGGTGGAAGTGCGCTGCGTCTTCTTCAAAGCCGTAGTAGGGCGTGAGGTCCATGCCACCGCCAAACCAGCACACTGGTTCGCCACCTTCAGGCGTCGCAGCGAGCATGCGCACGTTCATGTGCACCGTGGGCACGTAAGGGTTGCGCGGGTGAAACACCAGCGAGACG
>JANPKR010000545.1:0-3046 GCA_031426175.1 Hydrogenophaga sp.
GGGCTCAACGCCGTGAAGGGCGTGGAGATCGGCGCCGGGTTTGCCAGCGTGGCCGACAAGGGCAGCACCCACGGCGACAGCCTCACGCCCGAAGGTTTTGCCGCCAACAAGGCCGGCGGCGTGCTGGGCGGCATCAGCACCGGGCAAGACCTGGAGGTGTCGATTGCGATCAAGCCGACCAGCTCGATCCTGATCCCGCGCGAGACCATCGACGTGGCGGGTGAGAGCACCGAGATCATCACCAAGGGCCGCCACGACCCCTGCGTGGGCATCCGCGCCACGCCGATTGCCGAAGCGCTGCTCGCCCTGGTGGTGATGGACCACGCATTGCGCCACCGCGCGCAGTGCGGCGACGTGCAACTGTCCACGCCCGACATCGCCGCCAAAGCGCGTGGCTGACGCACAACCCGCTTGAACTCAGCCATCCTCCGTTCGGGCTGAGCCCGTCGAATGGCAAGCTCAACGCGAACGGAAGCTTTTGTGAGTCAGCAAAAAAAACTGTTCCCCTTTGCCATGCTCAGCGCGAGCTACTTCGCGCACATCGGCTTTTTCAACCCCTACCTCCCGCTCTGGCTCAAGGAGCTCGGGTTCAGCCTGCTGGCCATCAGCGTGTTGACCTCGGTGCAATCGGCCTCGCGCCTGTTGGCACCCTACCTTTGGGGCTCGCTGAGCGACCGCACCGGTGAGCGCGTGCGGCTGCTGCGTTATGGCGCCACGGCGGCGCTGCTGCTCTCGCTGGGCCTGTGGTTCGAGCTCGGTGGCGTCGGCCTCTTCGTGGTGTTGCTGCTGATGTTCACCCACACCAGCGGCATGATGCCCATGAGCGAGGCCGCGCTGGCGCACCTGGTGAGCACTGGCGGCGCGTTTGATGCACGGCGATATGGCCGCATCCGTCTGTGGGGCTCGCTCGGTTTTCTGGTGACGGTTGTGGCTGCTGGTTTCTGGTTCGAGCGCTTCGGCCTGGTGCACTTTCCCGCGTGGACGCTGGCCACGCTGGCCGCCGTGACGCTGAGCGTGTGGCTGCTGCCCGACTTTCGCGAACCGGGCCATACCGACGAGGCGCAGCCTGCTGTGTGGCCGGTGCTGCGCCAGCCACCGGTGCGCTGGTTTTTTGCGGCGGTGTTCTTCCACGTGCTCGCGCACATCTTCATTTATGTCTTCTTCTCGCTTTACCTGGATTCGCTGGGCTACAGCAAGACGGTGATCGGCCTGCTCTGGGCGCTGTCGGTGGTGATCGAGATCGGCTGGTTCTTCACGCAAGGCCGCTGGCTGCCGCTGCTCTCGCTCTCGGCCTGGCTGGTGCTGGCCGCCGCGGTCATGGCCTTGCGCATGGGGCTCACGGCTGGCTTCCCGCTGGTGTGGCCCGTGCTGTTGCTGGCCCAGGCGCTGCACGCCATCACCTTCGCCGCCCACCACACGGTGTGCATCGCCATGCTGTCTCATCATTTCCCGGGCCGTTTGCGCGGGCGCGGGCAGGCGCTCTACACCGTGGTGGGCTATGGCCTTCCGGGTGTGGTGGGTGGCGTGGCCGGGGGATTTCTCAGCTCGGCTCTCGGGCTGGCCAGCGTGTTCTGGCTCTCATCGGCCTGCGCTGCGGTGGCCTGCGCGTGCGCGATCAGGGCGTGGGCGTTGCAGCGAACCAGCGTTTGAGCGGGTTGAAGCCGGTCACCAGCGCGGTGGCCAGCAACACCAGCGCGCCGCCGGCAAAGATGCCCGACGACAAGGCCTCACCCAGAAACAGGTGGCCCCAGGTCACGCCGAACACCGGGATGAGGAAGGCTGGGCTCATGGCCGCAACCGGCGTTACATGGCGAATGATTCGCAGGTGCGCCCAGTAAGCCAGGCCCGAGGTGACCACACCCATGACGAACAGGGCACCGAGCGCCGCTGGTGTGAACCGCGCGTCTGGCCAGGCCCACACGGCTCCCGGGAACACCATCACCATGGCTGCGAGGTGGATGCCCGCGGCAATGGCCAAGGGCTGCATGCGGGTGGTGGCGCGTTTCATGAGCGGGGTGGAGCAGCCGTAGCAGGCCGCCGCCAGGATGCAGGCCAGTGCCGCGGCAATGGTGCCTGCGTCCGGCTGCACCGGGCCCAGCCGCACGATGAGGCCCACGCCGATGAAGCCGCACATGCAGCCCAGCAGCTTGCGCGCCGTGAGCGTGTCTTCCTTGAACCAGGCAGAGGCCAGCGTGCCGAACAGCACCGCCGTGGTGTTGAGCAGGGCGCTGTAGCCTGCCGGCAGGCGCAGCGCAGCCCAGGCGTAGAGCAAGAAGGGCGCGGCCACCGAAAGCGCGCCCAGCAGCAAGAGTTCGCGCCAGTGTTCCCACGGCCAGTCTTGTTTGAGACCGCGCATGATGAAGGCCAGTGTGAAGCCGGCCAGCGCGACGCGGCAACCCGCCAGCACCATGGGACCGATGACCGGACTCGCGATGCGGATGAACAGGAAGGACGCGCCCCAGAGCGCGGACAGGCCCACAAGCTGGGCGAAGTGGCGGGTTTTCACCGATCGATTGTGAGGTGCGGTCAGGCCAGTGCCCGCAATGTCGCTGTCGCGGGCAGGACTCGGTGTGGGTTCAGTCGGCGTGGGCTTTGCGAGCGAGGCCTTCAATGGCCAGCCGATACCCGTCGGTGCCGAAGCCCACCACGATGCCGGCCGCAGCGGGGGACAGGTACGAGTGATGGCGGAAAGCTTCCCGCGCATGCACGTTGGAGATGTGGACCTCGATCACCGGCAGCGGCTTGACGCCGCTGATGGCATCGAACAAGGCCACCGAGGTGTGGGTGAAGGCCCCGGCGTTGAACACCACACCGGCCAGCTCGCCGGCCTTGAAGCGGCGGCCCGCGTCCTGGATCTTGTCGATCAGTGTGCCTTCGTGGTTGCTCTGGAAACATTCAACGGCAAACCCAAGGCGCTGGCCGTTGGCCACGCATTCGGCCTCCACGTCGGCCAGGGTGGTGGCACCGTAGACCTCGGGCTCGCGCGTGCCGAGCAGATTGAGGTTGGGGCCGTTGAGGATGAGCAGGGTCTTCATGGCGTGGTCGG
>JANPKR010000546.1:0-1675 GCA_031426175.1 Hydrogenophaga sp.
GATGAGAACCTCCGCCCTCGCCGACTTCGACCCTTCGCTGGTGGCCGCGCACGACGAGGCATACACGCACATCCTGGGTGCACTGCGCTTGGGCCGGTACGCGGCCGGCGAGCGCTTGATCGCCGAGACGATCGCGTCCGAAATCGGTACCAGCCGCATGCCGGTGCGCGAAGCGTTGCGTCGCCTGGCCGCGGAGGGCCTGGTGACCATGCGCGCCAACCGGGGCGTGACGGTCAACGCGCCTGACGTGAAGGAGATGCGCGAAGTGTTCGAGATGCGCGCGGTGCTTGAAGGGCTGGCCGTGCGCCTGGCCGTGCCCAACCTGACCGCAGCCGACATCCGCCAGCTGGAACAGCTGCTCGAAGCCATGGAGCCGCGCTCGGAGCTGCAGGCGGACTGGACCACCGCGCACCGTCACTTTCATGAGGCGCTGTGCGCCAAAAGCGATTGCCCGCGCCTGCTGCGCCAGATCTCCGCGCTGCATTCGGTGGTGGAGCCTCACATGCGCATGTGGGCCTCGATGGATGACCGCCAGGTGGGCACGCGCGAACACCACGAAACACTGCTCGACGCGATCCGCGCGGGCGATGCCAACGCCTGTGAACAAGCCATGCGACAGCATGTGCTCGACACGGTGCCCGACCTCATGAGGCACATGCCATCGGTGCACGGCCCCTGAAGGTTTTCTGATCTCTGTTCCCCATGCTGAAGCCGCGACCGGGTCGCGGCCAGGCGCCCTGTTGTCTTTTGTTTTTCATTCACTCACCAGGAGTACCGCCATGTCCTTGATCCGCCGCCAATTCCTCACCCGCGCCGCCGTTGCCGGCAGCGTGCTCGGTGCCCCCGTCATCGCCAACGCCCAGTCGGCCAGGTTCAACTGGAAGATGACCAGCGCCTACGGCAAGGGCTCGCCCTTCTACATGGACGGCCCGGGCAGCGCCACCGATCTGGCCAAACGCATCCGCGAGATGTCGGACGGCCGCCTGAACATCCAGGTCTTCGGCGCCGGTGAACTGATCCCGGCCTTCGAGGGCTTTGACGCGGTGCGCGCCGGCACGGTGGAGATGAACCACGCCAACGCCTACTTCTGGACCGGCAAGACCGCCGCTGCCCAGTACTTCACCGCTGTGCCCTTCGGAATGAACTTCCAGGGCATGAACGGCTGGTTCTACGACGGCGGCGGCATCGACCTGTGGAACGAGGTGTATGCGCCCTTCGGCATGGTGGCCATGCCCTGCGGCAACACCGGCGTGCAGATGACTGGCTGGTTCAAGAAAGAGATCAAGACCGTGGCCGATCTGAAGGGCCTGAAGATGCGCATTCCCGGCCTGGCCGGCAAGGTCTACGCCAACCTGGGTGTGGACGTGAAGGTGCTGCCGGGTGGTGAGATCTTCCCCGCGCTGGAGCGTGGCGTGATCGACGCGGCCGAGTTCGTGGGCCCGTTCCAGGACCGCCGGCTGGGTCTGCAGAAGGCTGCCAAGTTCTACTACACCACCGGCTGGCACGAGTCGTCCACGGTGTCGGAACTGCTGATCAACAAGGCCGCCTGGGACAAGCTGCCCAAGGACCTGCAAGCCATCGTGAGCAACGCCTCGGCTGCGTGCAACGTGATCAGCGAAGGCTGGTGCCAGAAGGCCAACTCCGAGGCCATGGAAGACCTGATCAAGAACCAGGG
>JANPKR010000547.1:0-2544 GCA_031426175.1 Hydrogenophaga sp.
CCGCAGGAACGGCAGCAGGCCGCTGAGCGATGTGGGGGTGGTGGCTTTGGGGCGTTCGGAGGGGGAGGGGGAGCTCATGCAGGGGAGTGTGCCGGGTTTTGAGCGGGCCCGGTTTCGGCCGCCGCATGCGCTTGCAGCAGCTGTCGGCAGTAGGTCATTGGTACAAGTTTTTTGGTGCTAGGATCGCGGCCAAATTTCAAGCAACCAGGAGGACAGGGATGGCACAGCACGGTGAGTTTGAAGCAACGGAGTTCCTGTCCGAGGGCAGATCCTCCACGGGCGATCCGGCGCAGACGCTGGACATCCGCTTCACCGGTTCGGGCAGCGAGTACTTCCGCATCTGGATCGTCAACCTGCTGCTGACCTTGATCACCTTCACGCTGTACTGGCCCTTTGCCCGCGCCCGGCGGCTGGCGTATTTCCAGAACAACACCCTGGTAGGGCGCGACCCGCTGGGCTTTCACGGTGACCCCTGGAAGCTGTTTCGCGGCTACCTGCTCATGGTGCTGCTCGGTGTGTCGTACTGGGCCATCTCGAACTTTGAACCGGCGCTGGCGTGGCTTCCGCTGCTGCTGTTGGCGGTGTTGTGGCCGGCGCTGTGGCGTGCGTCGCTGCAGTTCCGGCTGCGCAACACCAGCTGGCGCGGTGTGCGCATGGCGTTCGAGTGCGACCTCAAGGGCGCTTACCTGTGCATGCTGCCGGTGCTCATTCCCGTGTTGTTGATCGGCTTGGTCATTGCGCTGGTGGCAGCCACCGCTGAAGACACGGCAGCTGGCGCCATGTTCGCTGCAGCCACCGGCCTGATCGCGCTGGCGCTGAGCGCGATGTCGCCCTGGCTGCTGGCGCGCATCAAGCGGTACCAGCATGGGGGCTACGTCTTTGCGCAGGAACGCGCGCGGCTGGAGGCCGGTACCGGCGATTTTTATGGTTTCTCGTTCCGGGTGGGCGGCGTGTCCTTGCTGTGTTCGGTGTTGCTGGCTGCCGTGGGTGGCATCGTGGCCTCGATGGCGGGCGCACTGGCGGGTGCCTCCGTGATCGTCATGCCCCTCCTTCTGGCCCTGGGCTATCTGGTGTTCCCGCTGGTGCTCATGCCCTACACCACCTCGCGGCTGCAGAACCTGCTGTGGTCCAACACCCGCAGCCGGCGCGTCCGCCTTGAGAGCCAGCTGAGGTTCGCCCCGCTGATGCAATTGACTGCAAAGAACTGGCTGTTCATCGCACTCACGCTGGGGTTGTACTGGCCGTTCGCCAAGGTGCACACGGCACGCCTGCGGCTTGAGGCCATGCATGTTTCGGTGCAGGGCGACGTGAACGCCTGGCTCGCGAGGGCACAGGGTGGCGACAAAGGCATTCTGGGGGACGCAGCGGGCGACTTCTTCGGCATCGACATGGGCCTGTGATGAACCCATCGCCGCGCCTGCTCAGCTCCTGGTTCGACGGCCAGAGCCCGCGCGCGCAGGTCTGTGAGATCTGCATCGAAGGCAACGAACTGGTGCTCACACTGGTGGGCGGTGAGCGCCGCTACCCGGTGCGGCAGGTTCGCTGGGCCGAACGCCGCGCGCACGGTCAGCGCCAGACCGACCTGCCCGACGGCAGCCTGATCCAGCACGCCGAGGCCGGTGAATGGGACGCGTGGCGCCAGGCCAGCGGCCAGCAGGACAGTGTGGTCGTTGGCTGGATGCAGAGCTGGCGCGCCACACTCGTGGCCATGGGTGCCACCGTGCTGTTTCTCGCAGCGGCCTGGACCTGGGGCGTGCCATGGTTGAGCCGGGCGCTGGCGCAGCAGGTACCGCAGTCCCTGGAGACCCGCTTGGGTGAGCAGGGCATGCAACAGCTGGACCGTCTGTTCCTGCAAACCAGCGCACTGCCCGTGCTCCAACAACAAGCCTTGCGCGAGCGATTCAAAGCCGCCGTGGATCGCGCCCATCCGTCGGGTAACGCACCACCGTGGCAGCTCTCGTTTCACCGCTCCAAGGCGCTGGGCGCCAACGCGTTCGCATTGCCCGGCGGCTACATCGTGATCACCGATGACCTGGTGAAGCTGCTGGCCGACCAGCCCGACGCCCTCAATGGCGTGCTGGCACACGAGCTCGGTCATGTGCACCACCGGCATGGGCTCGATCTGATGGTGCGCGCCAGCCTGGTCAGTGCGCTGGTGGGCGTGGTGCTGGGAGACGCCAGCGGATTCCTGGCCACGGTGCCCGCCACCCTGGCCACGCAGTCCTATTCCCGCGATGCCGAACGTGAGGCCGACGAGTTTGTGGCGCGACTGCTTGATCAAAGCGGCGTATCCCCGTCGGTCATGGTTGCGTTCTTCGAAAGGATCAAGCAGGTGGAAAAACCCGCTGGCCAGGACAGCGATCGCGAAGAGGGCAGCACCCTGCCGATCGCCATCTCCAGCCACCCCGACCACGGGGAACGCATGCGCTTTTTTCGCGAGTGGAGAGCTGAGCCTGCGCGCCCTTGAGAGGCTCGCTGGTCTATGTCGCCCAACGTACCGACGCAATGGGGTGGCCTCCCTAAGCTGTGTTCACACCACCCTTC
>JANPKR010000548.1:0-9706 GCA_031426175.1 Hydrogenophaga sp.
TCAAACACGATCTCTTGGCCCACATCCGCAGCAATCTGTTCTACTTTAATTTTTTCGCCAGCAGCAACACGATACTGTTTGCCGCCGGTTTTTATGACCGCGTACATATGAACCTCTTGTAAAAATTCCACGAATGGAAACCCAGCGGACCCAATTCTGCCGAGCCCGCGAGTTTAGCACGCTAGCCGGCGCTCGGCAAGCAGCGGCACCGCATCCCGCCAGCCTCATCCCACACGCCTCGATGCCCCGTGGGGCATCAGCTCGTTTCTATAATCCACACGGCCCGGCATCCTCCGATCACCACCTACCCGGCCCGAATCTTGACGACCCCCATTCCCAAACCCGGCAACCCGCTCGAACTGATCCAAATGGACATGGTCCAGGTCGACGAGGTGATACGCGAACGGCTGACCACAGAGGTACCCCTGGTCAGGGAAGTGGCGCAGTACATCATCTCGGCCGGGGGCAAGCGATTGCGTCCAGCCTTGCTGTTGATGTTGAGTGGCGCCATCGGTAGTCAGAGCCCTCACAGACACACGCTCGCAGCGGTGGTGGAATTCATTCACACGGCCACGCTTTTGCACGACGACGTGGTGGACGAATCCACCCTTCGGAGGGGACGCGAGACAGCGAACGAGCGTTTTGGCAATGCGGCGAGCGTGTTGGTGGGTGATTTCCTCTACTCGCGGGCATTCCAGATGATGGTGGACGTGAACGACATGCGGGTCATGCAGGTGCTCTCCGACGCGACCAACGTGATTGCCGAGGGCGAGGTACTGCAATTGATGAACATGCACGACGCCTCCATCGACGAAGCCAAGTATCTGCGGGTGATTCGATCCAAAACTGCCAAGCTGTTCGAAGCCAGTGCCCGCCTCGCCGCCATTTTGGCAAACGCAGATGGCCCCACCGAAACATTGTGCGCAAGCTATGGGCAAGCACTGGGAACCGCCTTCCAGGTGATCGACGATGTGCTCGACTACGAAGGCAGCGCCGAGGAGTTGGGCAAAAATCTGGGCGACGACCTACGCGAAGGCAAGGTGACCTTGCCCATCATTTGCGCCCTGCGAACAGCAACCGAAGCTCAGACGCACCTGATCAAACAAGCCATCGAACAAGGGGACGTGGCGCATCTCGATGACATACGATCCATCATTCTTGACACGGGCGCTTTGAAAGAAGCAAGGGCCAGTGCCGATGCCGAAGCGCAACGTGCAATCGATGCCGCGCGGCTACTTCCAGACAATTCTTACAGCGCCGCTTTGCTACAATTGGCCTCCGATTTGTTGGGGCGCCGCTCGTGATGTTCACGGCAATGGAATGCCGCTTTTTCATCGGCGAATGGGTCTTGTCGGGGTGTAGCTTAGCCAGGTAGAGCGCTACGTTCGGGACGTAGAGGCCGGAGGTTCGAATCCTCTCACCCCGACCATTTTGGGCATTCGTCTGGCTGAGATTCAGCCCGATGAACGGGACAATCCGAACGACCAGCGCGGCCAGCGCAACTCCGATACAACGCCCATCGGTACGAATCCGCATATTCGACACAACTTGCCTCCAAATTGGCGGCCAAGTCGTTGATTTACGATAGATTACAGGGCTATGGCGTCTGTCGAATCTGTCACCCAGGAAACTCCGTCCATGGCCCTGCCAGGCCTAGGGCGCGCATTGGTGTCGGCTGGCAAGCTGGGCCAAAAGGCCGCAGAGGACCTCTACCGAAAAGCCCAGAGTGGTCGCTCCAGCTTCATCGCAGAGCTGACAGGTTCGGGCGCTGTATCAGCTGCGGATCTTGCGCACACCATGTCGGCAGCATTCTCTGCCCCCCTTCTTGATCTCGATGCGATCGATGTGCAGCGTCTGCCCAGTGGCCTGCTTGACGCAAAAATTTGCGCCGACTACCGCATCGTCGTCCTGAGCAAACGCAACAACCGCCTGATGGTGGCGACGGCCGATCCTGCGGATCAGCAAGCGGCAGAGAAGATCAAATTCGCGACGCAGATGGGCGTGGACTGGGTGATCGCGGAATACGACAAGCTCAGCAAATTGGTGGATGCACAGACCACCAGCGTCGGCGAAACCATGGACAACATCATCGGGGGCGACTTCGAATTCGATGAAGCGTCCACCGAGACAGTTGTTGCCGACGCCAACGACAAAGCCTCCGAGGTCGACGACGCGCCGGTGGTCAAGTTCCTGCACAAGATGTTGATCGACGCGTTCAACATGCGGGCCTCGGACCTGCATTTCGAGCCCTACGAACACACCTACCGGGTACGCTTCAGGGTGGATGGCGAACTCCGCGAAATCGCATCGCCCCCCATTGCGATCAAGGATAAGCTGGCCTCGCGCATCAAGGTGATTTCGCGCATGGACATCTCGGAAAAACGGGTGCCGCAAGACGGCCGGATGAAGCTCAAGATCGGGCCGGACCGCGTGATCGACTTTCGAGTCAGCACGCTGCCCACCCTGTTTGGGGAAAAAATCGTCATCCGCATCTTGGACCCCAGCAGCGCCAAGGTCGGCATTGATGCGCTGGGCTATGAGCCGGAAGAAAAAGAACGGTTGATGGCGGCCATCGGTCGGCCTTACGGCATGGTGCTGGTGACCGGGCCCACGGGTTCGGGCAAGACGGTGTCGCTTTACACCTGCCTGAACATCCTGAACAAGCCCGGTATCAACATCTCCACGGCAGAAGATCCTTCGGAGATCAATTTGCCCGGCGTGAACCAAGTCAACGTCAACGAAAAGGCGGGTCTGACCTTCGCCGCTGCTTTGAAGGCTTTTCTGCGGCAGGATCCAGACGTGATTATGGTCGGCGAGATCCGGGACTTGGAGACTGCGGATATCTCGATCAAGGCGGCACAAACTGGCCACATGGTGCTGTCAACCTTGCACACGAATGATGCACCGACCACGTTGACGCGGATGATGAACATGGGCATCCCCACGTTCAACATTGCGTCGAGTGTGATCCTGATTACCGCCCAGCGACTGGCACGCAAACTGTGTGTTGTCTGCAAGGCACCACTGGATGTTCCTCGCAAGGCTCTCATTGACGCAGGGTTCAAAGCTGAAGAACTCGACGGCACCTGGACGCCGTACCGTCCCGTTGGATGCTCAGCTTGCAACAACGGATACAAGGGGCGCGTCGGTATCTACCAGGTGATGCCGATCTCCGAAGAAATTCAACGCATCATCCTGCGCGGTGGCAGCGCACTTGACATTGCCCAACAGGCCGGCAAGGAAGGCGTTCGCACTCTGCGCGAATCCGGACTGCTCAAGGTGAAACTGGGCATGACTTCATTGGAAGAAGTGCTCAGCGTTACCAACGAATGACGCTGGCCCAGACACACGCCTGAGAGGAAACCATGGCAACCGTTGCAAGCAAGACTATCAAAGACGTCGTTTTCGAGTGGGAAGGCAAGGACCGCAACGGCAAGACAGTGCGCGGTGAAACTCGTGCAGTGGGCGAGAACCAGGTGCTGGCAGCGTTGCGCCGGCAAGGCATCATCCCGAGCAAGGTCAAGAAGCGCCGCATGAGCTCGGGCAAACGCATCAAGCCCAAGGACATAGCGATCTTCACGCGCCAATTGGCCACCATGATGAAGGCTGGCGTTCCCTTGCTGCAGGCCTTCGACATCGTGGGTCGCGGCAACCCCAACCCCAGCGTCACCAAATTGCTCAACGACATCCGTACCGATGTCGAAACAGGTACTTCGTTGAGCGCGGCCTTCCGCAAGAACCCGCTCTATTTCGACAGCTTGTACTGCAACCTCGTCGAAGCAGGCGAGGCGGCCGGTATTCTGGAAGAGCTTCTGGACCGGCTGGCTGTCTACATGGAAAAAACCGAAGCACTGAAGTCAAAGATCAAGTCCGCGCTGATGTACCCCATCGCGGTGGTGATCGTGGCTTTTGTTGTCGTGGCGGTGATCATGATTTTCGTGATTCCGTCATTCAAGGAAGTCTTCAGCTCCTTCGGCGCAGATTTGCCCGCCCCGACTTTGTTTGTCATCGCCATGAGCGAGTTTTTTACCCAGTTCTGGTGGCTGATTTTTGGCGGCTTGGGTGGAGGCTTTTACTTTTTCATGCAGGCGTGGCGCCGCAACGAAAAAGTGCAACGGTTCATGGATCGGCTTTTGCTGAAATTGCCGATCTTCGGCATCTTGATTGAAAAGTCCGTGATTGCGCGCTGGACACGCACGCTCTCAACCATGTTCGCCGCTGGCGTGCCGCTGGTGGAAGCGCTCGATTCGGTGGGTGGCGCTGCGGGTAACTCCGTGTATGCAATCGCTACCGAGCGGATCCAGCAGGAGGTGTCCACCGGGACCAGCCTGACGAATGCAATGACCAACGCCAACATCTTCCCTTCCATGGTGCTGCAGATGTGCGCCATTGGTGAAGAGTCTGGCTCAATCGATCACATGCTCGGAAAAGCCGCTGATTTTTACGAGGCGGAGGTCGACGACATGGTCGCCGGCATCTCCAGCCTGATGGAGCCCATCATCATCGTTGTGCTGGGCACCGTCATCGGTGGCATCGTGGTGTCGATGTACCTGCCCATCTTCAAATTGGGCCAGGTGGTTTGATGCTTGGTGCGGGTGCGCCGGAGGCCGCGCTGTTGGGCTTCCTGGGCTTGCTGGTGGGCAGTTTTCTCAATGTGGTGATCCACCGACTGCCCAAAATGATGGAGTTGCACTGGGCTGCTGAGTGCGCGGAGCTCAATCGAGACCACCACGCGGTTGCCAACACGGCGAACGACGCAGCTGAGCCGTTCAACCTTATGGTGCCGCGCTCACGCTGCCCTCAGTGCGGGCACCAGATCCGTTGGTTTGAAAACATCCCTTTGTTCAGCTATCTCGGATTGCGCGGCAAATGCAGCCAATGCGAGGCGCCGATCAGCATGCGATACCCGGCGGTGGAGCTGACATGCGCCGCCCTGTTTGCGTGGTGCGGCTGGAACTGGGGCGCTGGCTGGGAAGCGCTCGCTTGGTGCGGATTTTCCGCTGCAGTGCTGGCGTTGGCCTGTATCGACTGGGATACCACTTTGCTGCCGGACGACATCACGCTGCCCCTGTTGTGGGCCGGCTTGTGCGCTGCTGGACTGAAGTTGACAGACACCGCAGTGTCCGACGCCCTGTGGGGCGCGGTGGGCGGCTATCTCTCGCTTTGGTTGGTGTACTGGGCCTTCAAACTCACCACGGGTAAAGAAGGCATGGGCTACGGCGACTTCAAACTCTTCGCCGCATTGGGTGCGTGGTTTGGCTGGCAAGCACTCGTCCCCATCATTCTCATGGCTTCCGTCATTGGGGCGGTGATCGGCATCGGCATCAAGTTCAGAGGCGAACTGCGCGAAGGTGGTTACGTACCCTTCGGTCCTTTCCTTGCACTCGCTGGCCTGACTGCGATGATTTTCGGACCGTCGGCCATTCTGGCTGTCATCGGTTTGTGAATACGGCAACGTCTGCGCAGCGGGCCTTCAAGCTGGGACTCACTGGCGGAATCGGCAGTGGCAAAAGCACACTGGCGAAAATGTTTGAGGTCCTCGGCGCCGACGTGATTGATGCGGACGCTGCATCCCGCGCGACCACGGCCAAGGGTGGTGCTGCCATCGCAGCCATCGAAAGCACATTTGGTCCGGCATTCATCGATGCCAGCGGTGCACTCGACCGCGCACGTATGCGAGACCATGTGTTTTCGAGACCAGACCAACGCAAGCTGCTGGAGAGCATCGTGCACCCCCTGGTAAGCCAGGAAATCGGGCGGCTGGTGCGGCAAGCGACATCCTCCGTCATCATCTTCGACGTGCCACTGCTGGTGGAGTCACCTCACTGGCGAGCGCAACTGGATCGGGTGCTGGTGGTCGACTGTCTCCCAGCCACCCAGATTCGTCGGGTTACGCAGCGCAGCGGGTGGAACGTCGCCGCCACTGAAGCGGCGATGCGCAACCAGTGTTCGCGTGAGCAGCGCCTGGCCGCCGCAGACTTCGTGGTCTTCAACGACGACGAGAGTCTGGACAACCTGCAACATCGGGCCCAGGCGCTGGCGAAACGGTTCGGGCTATGATGAATGCCCACCCGCTGCCCCGCCCTGCGAACCCACGCTGCTGTGATCCTGTACGAATACCCTTTCAACGAACGCATCCGCACCTACCTGCGACTTGAACAACTGTTCCGGCGCATGGTTGAACTGGTCCCGCGCCAACACCCGCTGGACCACCACTTCGCGATCCAGACGATCTTCGAGATCATCGAAGTGGCCTCAAGGGCGGACATGAAGTCCGATGTGCTCAAGGACATCGAGCGGCACAAGCAGCAACTCATTTCCTACCGGGGCAATCCGATGATCTCGGAGCACGCCCTCAATGACGCCATCGGCCAGTTGGAAGACTGCTTTTCGCAGCTCAGTGGCCTGGTCGGCAAGACCGGCCAGTCCTTGACCGAGAACGACTGGCTGATGAGCATACGCAGCCGCATCGGCATCCCGGCGGGCACCTGCGAATTCGACCTACCGGCCTATTACAAGTGGCAACACCACAGCGCCGCAGAACGCCAGGCAGACCTGCAGCGCTGGTCGGTGCCACTGGCGCCACTGGCCGAATCCATCGTGCTGCTGCTCAAGATGCTGCGGGATTCGGGTTCGCCGCAAAAGGTGGTGGCCCCTGATGGGCAGTTTCAACAAACCCTGCCTCAGGGGCGCACGTTTCAACTGCTGCGCCTGCGCATGGACCCAAGCACCGGCCTGATTCCCGAGATCAGCGGCAACCGGCTGATGCTGTCGGTGCGCATGATGCGCCAAGGCCGTGACGATCGGCTGCACTCGGCACAAGACGACACCGCGTTCGAGCTGACGCTCTGCGCCTGAAGCTCACTGCGGGATTGCTCATGTCTGGGAATGCCCAAACCAGCCCACAGAAAACCGTGCGTTGCCCGGGTTGCGGTGGTCCCAGCCTCTACGCGCCCAGCAATGTCTTTCGCCCGTTCTGTTGCGAACGCTGCAAAAACATGGACTTTGGCGCTTGGGCCACCGAGAGTTTCAAGCTGCCCGAGCAGGACAGCCAGAACGATCCGGACTTCGGGGTGTCTTGAGCGGGCGCCTTCGGCTCAGCCAATCGCCAACCCGCGCTCGAGCGCAAGCCACTCCAGCACGGGCACGGTTCCCGGCAAAACCGGTTCGCAGCGTGCGGGCAAGCCCTCCCAGCTGAACTGCTGCCCCTCCCGCATCTGCAGCTCCCCCGTCCAGTCGAACACCTTGCAGAAGTGCAGGCGGACCAGAGCATGGGGATAGTCCACCAAGCTGTCGCGCCACGTGTGCGCCGTGCCAATCGTCACGCCGATCTCTTCCTGCAGTTCGCGGCGAAGCGCCTGCTCCACCGACTCTCCGGCTTCAAGCTTGCCGCCGGGGAACTCCCAGTAGCCCGCGTACACCTTGCCCACCGGGCGCGAGGTCAGCAGGAAGCTGCCATCGGGTGCAATCAGCAAACCCACAGCCACATCTATCACGGGTCGGCCGGCCGGTCGTTCGACGCCGGGGTCGGCATCCACGACGAGGACTTGGGAGCTCATGTTTTGGCAGCGTGTGTGCCGGCGTAGTCCCGGGCGAATTGGTAGGCCACGCGTCCGCTGCGCGAACCACGCTCCAGCGCCCACACCAGCGCCTGGGGCCGCGCGGCGTCGATGTCGGCGGTGGGCACACCGAACGATGAGAGCCACTGCGCCACGATGGTCAGGTACTCATCCTGGCTGAACGGGTAAAAGCTCACCCACAAGCCGAACCGCTCCGACAGCGAAATCTTCTCTTCCACGACCTCGCCCGGATGCACCTCGCCTTCAGCGGTGTGGGTGTAGGTGAGGTTTTCCTTCATGTACTCAGGCAACAGGTGGCGCCGGTTGCTCGTGGCGTAGATGAGCACGTTGGGGCTGGCCGCCGACACCGAACCGTCGAGGATCGACTTGAGTGCTTTGTAGCCAGACTCACCATCCTCGAAGCTCAGGTCGTCACAGAACACGATGAAACGCTCAGGCCGTTCGGACACCACATCGACAATGTCCGGCAAGTCCACCAGCTCGGCCTTGTCGACCTCGATCAGGCGCAGGCCCTGCGGCGCGTATTCGTTGAGACAGGCGCGAATGAGCGACGACTTGCCAGTGCCGCGTGCGCCGGTAAGCAGCACGTTGTTCGCCGGCAGGCCTTGCACAAACTGCAATGTGTTGCGCTGAATCTTCTCTTTCTGTCCGTCGATTTCCTGCAGATCACCCAGTCGCATGGCACCCACGTGGCGCACTGGCTCCAGCGTGCCGTGGCCGCTGGAACGCTTGCGGTATCGCCAAGCCACCGCAGCTGCCCAGTCGGGCGCCTGCATGGGCTGTGGCAGCACCGATTCAATGCGGGCCATCAACTGCTCGGCCCGAGCAAGCAAGCGCTCGAAATGTTCGTTCATGGTGCGTTGTTCAAGAACGGTAGTCGGCGTTGATGGTCACGTAGTCGTGGCTGAAATCGCAGGTCCACACCGTCTCGGATGCGTCGCCACGGCCGAGACCGATGCGCACCAGGATCTCGGCCTGCTTCATCACGCGTTGACCATCCTCTTCGCGGTAGCCAGGGTGGCGACCGCCTCGGGTAACCACATGCACATCGCCCAGGTGCAGGTCAATGCCACTCACGTCCAGGTCGTGAATGCCGGCATAGCCCACTGCAGCCAGAATGCGGCCGAGGTTGGGGTCGCTGGCGAAGAAGGCGGTCTTGACCAAAGGTGAATGCGCCACGGCATAGGCCGCCAACAGGCATTCGGCCGCGTTTCGCCCACCTTCGACCTGGATGGTGATGAACTTGGTGGCGCCTTCACCGTCGCGCACGATGGCGTGTGCCAGAAAACGCGCCACCTGTGTCAAGCCATCCAACAAGGCCAGACCAGCCGGGCTGTTCAGGTCGGTGATGGGTGCATTTCCCGCTTGTCCTGTAGCCACCACCACGAACGAATCGTTGGTGCTGGTGTCACCGTCCACGGTGACACGATTGAACGAAACGTCGGCCAGGCGTCGGGCCAGATCGTTCATGAGCACCGGCGCCACAGCGGCATCGGTGGCCAGAAAACCCAGCATGGTCGCCATGTTCGGACGAATCATGCCGGCGCCTTTGGCGATACCGGAGGCTTGCACAGCACAGCCATCAATGGTCATGCGCTGGCTGCAGGCCTTGGGTAGTGTGTCGGTGGTCATGATGCCCTGAGCCGCCAGCAGCCACTGCGCGCCGCTTTCGTTCTGCGGTTGCGCCGCATTGGTGAGGGCAGCCGGCAAGCCCGCGAGCAGTCGATCGAGCGGGAGCGGCTCCATGATCACGCCGGTTGAGAAAGGCAACACCTGCTCATGGCGCACACCCAAGGACAGGGCAAGTGCGGTGCAGGTCTGGCGTGCATGGGCGAGGCCCGGTTCGCCCGTACCGGCGTTGGCGTTGCCAGTGTTGATCACCAGGGCTCGAACGCCCTGCCCAGCCGCCAGGTGTTCGCGACACACCTGCACCGGGGCAGCTGCGTAGCGGTTCTGGGTGAATACCGCACCAACGGTGCATCCCTCGTCCAGCAGAAAGACGGTCAGGTCCTTGCGGTTGGCCTTGCGGATGCCGGCTTCGGCCACACCGATGCGAACACCCGCGATGGGGAGCAGGTCTGCCACCGAAGGCGTGTTGAGTTGAACGGGCATGAAGACTCCGTGGG
>JANPKR010000549.1:0-4440 GCA_031426175.1 Hydrogenophaga sp.
CGTGTTCACACACGACAGCATCGGCCTGGGCGAAGACGGGCCCACGCACCAGTCGGTGGAGCACGTGCCCAGCCTGCGCCTCATTCCACAGCTCGATGTGTGGCGCCCGGCCGATGGGCTGGAGACCGCTGTGGCCTGGGCGAGCGCCATCGAGCGACGCGACGGTCCCACGGCGCTCTGCTTCTCGCGCCAGAACCTGCCGCGGTTGACCGATGCCGCCATGGTGGAAGGCATTCGCAAGGGTGGCTACGTGCTGGCCGAAGGTGCAAACCCGAAGGCCATCATCGTGGCCACCGGCTCCGAGACGTCGCTGGCCATGGAGGCCCACCAGGCGCTGGCCGCCGAGGGCATCAGCACCCGCGTGGTTTCCATGCCCTGCACCAACCTGTTCGACCGGCAACCGCGCAGCTACCAGGACACAGTGTTGCCGCTGAGCCTGCCCACCGTGGCGGTGGAGGCCGCGCACCCCGATTTCTGGCGCAAGTACGTGGGCCGCGCCGGCGCGGTGGTTGGCATCGCCAGCTTCGGTGAGTCGGCCCCGGCCAAGGCGCTGTACGCGCACTTCGGCATCACCACGCAGCGGGTGTGTGACGAGGTCAAAGGCTTGCTCGCATGACGCGCGCCTTCGACCTCATCCTCTTCGACCTCGACGGCACGCTGATCGAGACCGCCCCCGAAATCGCCGACGCGGTCAACGACACGCTGGCGCAGTTCGGCCTGCACGCGGTGACCCAAACGCAGGTGAACGACTGGATCGGCCATGGCACGCGCGAGCTGCTGATTTCGGCCCTGGCCGACCGCCGCCACACCACCGCCGACGCCGTGCGCCACAGTGCTGATTTCCCCATCATCGAAGCGGCGTTTGGCGGGCACTACCAGCAGCGCTGCGGCACGCGCAGCCACCTCTATCCGCATGTGCGCGAGACCCTGCAAGTGCTGAAAGACGCAGGTGTGAAGCTCGCGGTGGTGACCAACAAGGAAGGCCGCTACACCCAGACCGTGCTGGACGCGCACCAGCTCGCCCCGATGTTTCACCGCGTGATCAGCGGCGACACCTTGATGGTGAAAAAGCCCAACCCCGCCGCCGTGCACGACTGCTTGCAACGTTTCGGCGTCAAGGCCGAGCGCGCGCTTTTTGTGGGCGATTCGTCGATCGACGTGGCCACCGCGCGCAATGCCGGCGTGAGCGTGTGGGCGCTGCCCTATGGCTACAACATGGGCGAGCCCATCGAAGCCAGCCAACCGGACCGTGTGATCGCCGACTTCTCTGCGCTCCTGATCTGACCTGCCCGCCTTTTCCAAGGAATCCCCATGGCCCTCAGTGCGCATCGCCAACTGCTCGTCCATGGCGCCACACCGGCCGCGCGCCAGCGTTCCATCCGCAGCGGCTTCTGCAGCGTGAAGATGGATCGGTCGTTGAAGCAAGACGCCAAGACCCCGGCTCGCGCGGCGCGGAACTCAACTCAGGACAGAGGAGGTCCAATATGAGCAAGCGTTTTCTGAGGTGGGCCGAGGCTTGGATCGAGGAACACATCCCTCCCGGCGCCAACCCCGACATCGAGAGCTTCGAGGCCAGGGCGCAGCGTCTGTCGGAGACCTTGTTCGCCGAGGCGGCGGCGGCCGGCTTCACCAACGTGGAGACCGAGGAGGAGCGGCAGCGTGTTGCGCCCCTGGTGTTGGCCGCGGTCTCGGACAGCACCGACTTCGACGTCAATGCCTACCATCTCAAGTCGCTGCTGGCGCAGGAGAATGAAGACGGAGACTGAACCCCTCAGACACCCATTTGGCGCCCGCTCAACCCGGGTTCACTCTGCTAGTACGCGCCCATGTAGTCACGTTTGCCGATGGCCATGCCGTTGTGGCGCAGGATCGCGTAGGCGGTTGTGACGTGAAAGAAGAACTGGGGCAATCCATAGTTGGCCAGATAGGCTTGGCCGCTCAGTTTCTTTTCCTTGGGCGTGCCTGGCCGGAGGACGATCTCGCTGCTCTCCTTGCCTTCAAACTGCGCTGCGTTCAGGCTGTCCAGAAAAGCCAAGGTCTCCTTCAGCAGGGCGTCAAGATCGGCAAAGGTCGTCTGATTGCTGTCGATGCCTGGAATGTCCACGCCCGCGAGCCGGGCTGCAATGCCGCGCGAGAAATCGGCTGCAATCTGGACCTGCTTGATCAGAGGAAACATGTCCGGGAACAGACGGGCCTGAAGGAAGGCGTCGGGTTCGATGGCCTTCGCCGACGCATGCTCCGCCACCTGCGCGAGGATGCTTTGCAACGCGGTCAGCATTTGCTTCAAGACGGGAACAGAGTGGCTGTACATGGGGCTGGTCATGTGGATTTGGATAGGTGTGGTGTTGGCGCAGTGGCTCTGTGCACAGCGCGTGGATGGATCCGACTGAGATCGTCAGAAGCTTGTTCCGACGACTTCGCCAAGAGCATCCACTTTACCCATGTGCAGTAAGGTCAACGGCAGGCGTCCGACCATCCTATCTTGTTGGGCAGCAGATTGTGGCCTGCATGACTAGACTTCTGCTTTCGATGGATCAGGGCGAGGCCTGGTGCGACTATCCAGTCAGGGCTGCTGGACACGCAAAAACTAAGAATCTCGCCTATCGCGCAAGAATTGTTGGCCAGAAAGTGAGCGGGAGAGGAACACTTAGTTCACATGTCGCTTACCGCAGTCACTACTGGCGTCTGCGCCGCGGAACCACCTGCAATTGCACTTGCACCTGAGCCGCCTGAACACCAGTATTCACCGTGCGAAGAGGCAGGTCAGTCAACTGGTCGGCGTGCCACACGCGTACCTGAGCCACACCGTTGGGTACGTCATTGAATACCACCCCACCGTCTACACCAGTGCGATCGGTCCAGGGTGAGTCGCTGACGTATACGTGCGCGCTCATCGATGCATGCAGGTGGCATCCCAGAAGAATCGCACCCGGTTGACTGACGATGACGTCGGCTGAGCGGGCTGGCTGGCCTTCGGTCTTACCAGCCACGCGCAACGAAAAACCATCGGCCGAGTTTGCAGCGAATTGCGCCATGCCCGCAGCAGAGCCGCGCACATGGTGCTCCCACTGGTCATTGTTGGTGAAGGTCAGGCGTGCGCCGACCGGCACCACAGTGACAGCTGGCACGAAGCGCAGGCCGGTCTGCGCTATGGTGGCCTGTGCGGCCAGTGGTGCTCGCCCCGCCCCTGCGGCTGCGGGAATGACCACCACCACCGCATCGACCACCGGTTTGCCATCTCGGTCGATGACGGTCACCGACACGGTGGCTGAGTGCGCTGCAGAGGCTGCCCCTAGGCACAGCATCGCAGCCAGAGTGCGCAAAGCGTGTGCGGCCATCAAGGCTCCAAGGCGATAGAACGAACCGTTTCGCCGCCACCCACGGTGCCCAACGAGGTGGCAGTGCCCGTCTGGAGGTTGATGGTGACCCAGCGGCTCGAGCCACTGCCCGCGTTCAGCGCGGCGAAGGCGACGTCGCTCACTGCCTGAATGTCAAAGGCGGCAGTCTGGAACGGCTGGCGCAGGCTACCCACCGTGAATAGAGATCCGGTATTTGGCGAAACTGCGGGCGTGACGCCTTCGCGGCTACCCTGCATGGCCAGCGTACCAGCCGTCGCATCAAGCACGTAATTGGTGGTGATGCGTGGGTTGTCTTTGTTGTAGCTGTACGCCGCGCCGACCACCGCTGGGGCTTTGCCGGCCTGCGCGTCGCCGGCGGCGTAGGCCAGCTTGCCGTCGGTCTGCAGCCCTGGGGTGTCGGCGTTGGCATCGACCACTGCGCCCGTGTCTGGGTGCAGGCGCATGTTCTGACCGGTGGCACTCACCACACGGATGCGGTCGACCACTGGATTGAAATCGAAGCCGAACTCGGCGCCTTCCAGGCGGGCGGCAAAAGGCTCGCCCACCGGCTTGACCGTCGCGGTGTCTTCGTCAACCGTGTATAGCCGGCCAGTGCTGCCCAGCGCGTAGAGCGTGTCTTTGGCAACCCGGTAGTCAATACCCAATACCTGCTCGCCCGGTTGCAGGCCGTTGATCGGCTTCGAGAACAAGATGCGGCCCGGCTGGCCGGCATTGAATTTGATCAAGCGGTTTGACGCCGTCACTGCGACAGCTTTTTCGGCGCGGGGTGGTCCTTCGACCGGGGCGACGGCCATGCTGGAGCAACCGGCAAGCGTTGCCAGTGCCGCGAGGGCCATTAGGGTATGGGTCAGTTTCTTCATCGGGGCTTTCCTGTTGCTGTTGGGTTGTACTGGTTGAAATATACGAGGGCAATAGAAAAACGGATTCATCAGTAACCCGGAGGTGTGCGAAAAGTACGGTGCGCGGTTTGGACACCTGATCGCAACGAGGCAAGAACCAGAGAGCAAACAAGGGATACCCAAATTCGGCTGCCGTTGCATACCAGTCCTCGACGCTGGCAAGCTGAACGACTGCAATGGGC
>JANPKR010000550.1:0-1501 GCA_031426175.1 Hydrogenophaga sp.
CACACGCGCCAGGTTGTGGCCAAACAGGTCGGCGGCGGGGCGCGACACCAGGTCGGGCGTCTGGTTGTCGCCCGCCATGGCCATCTCGGCCACGATGCCCACGCCCATGCCCAGCTTCACGTAGGTCTTGATCACGTCGGAATCGATCGCTTCCAGCACGATGTTGGGCTGCAGGTGCCGCAGCGCAAACGCCTGGTCGATGCGGGTGCGGCCGGTGTAGCTCGGGTGGTAAGTGATCAAGGGAACCTGGGCCAGGTCTTCGTGCGTGATGCGCTCGCGTTGCAGCAGCGGGTGGTCGAACGGAAACACCAGCACGTGTTGCCATTCGTAGCATGGCAGGGTGACGAGCTCGGGATAGTTCACCAGCGACTCCGTGGCCATGCCGATCTCGGCCACCTCTTCCATCAGCATCTTGGCGACCTGGTCGGGTGAGCCCTGGTGCAGGCTGATGGCGACCTTGGGGTAAGCCTGGCGCAGCGCGGCCACCGGTCCGGGCAGCACATAGCGGGCCTGGGTGTGGGTGGTGGCGATGGAGAGTGTGCCGCTGTCTTGAGCCGAATACTGTTCGCCGATGCGCTTGAGGTTGTTGACCTCGCGCAGGATGATCTCGATGCTTTTGAGCACCTGCAGACCCGGCTCGGTCACGCGCTTGATGCGCTTGCCGTGGCGCGCAAAGATCTCGATGCCGAGTTCGTCTTCCAGTTCGATGATGGCCTTGGACACCCCGGGTTGCGAGGTGTGCAGCGCCTTGGCGGCTTCGGTCAGATTCAGGTTGCGGCGCACGGCCTCCTGCACGAAGCGGAACTGGTGCAGGTTCATGTAGCGGTTTCCAGCGCAATCTGCGCCAGCAGCGCGGTCAGACGGGGGTCTTCGCCAGCGGCTCGCAGTTGCTCGAAATGCACCTCGGGGTGGTTTTCTGACAGGTCTTTCATGAGCACCGGCAGGTCTTCGCGCGCATGTTTCCCCATGCCGAAAAACAAGGGGAGCACCCGCACGCGCGTGGCGCCAGCCTCGACCATCTGGCGCACGGCCGTGGCCATGTCGGGCTCACACAGCTCCAGGTAGGCGCACGACACGGCGGCGGTCGGGTCGCTGCGAGCAATCTGCTGCGCCACCGACTCCACCGGCAGACGCCACAGGGGGTCGCGCGACCCATGGGCAAACACAATCACTCCGAGCATGGGCACGCTACCTTCTCAAGACGAGCCAGCCAAATGCGGCCAGCGAAAACACCGAATAGATCAACGCGGGTGAGGCCGCCGCCAGCCAGGGCTGCCAGGCATTGAGGTTGCCGATGTAGCCGAACACGTTGTTGAGCAGGAAGAAGCTGATGCCGATCATCACGCCACCAAACACATACGCGGTGATGCTGCCGGATCGGAAATGCAGGTAGGCAAAGGGCAGGGCGAGCACCACCATGACCAGGCAACTCAGCGGATAGAACACCTTGCGCCAGAACTCGATTTCGTAGCGCTGCGCGGTCTGCCCGTTGGCCTGCAGG
>JANPKR010000551.1:0-2638 GCA_031426175.1 Hydrogenophaga sp.
TTGTGAAACGCAGCCCACCGCTCGGCAGGCCAACCGAAGCGCATCGTATGAAGCGCGAACCTGCTTTCAAAATTCAATATTGCTGCAGTAAGCTATCTCGAAAATAGAGATCAAGGGTTTACCCAACTCTTTATTGCACCGCAACAGGGCGTCACGTTTTCGCGGCGCACCAACATGAACCGGCACATCACCCTCAAACAGTTTCGCTATTTCCTTGCGGTGGCCGAATCGGACTCGGTGGCCGCCGCCTCACGCATGCTCAGCATCGCGCAATCGGCCATCACCAAGAGCGTGCTGGAGCTTGAAGACGAACTCGGTCTGGTGCTGTTCGAGCGCAGCCCCAAGGGCATGCGACTCACACCCGAGGGCCACCGGTTTCAGGTGAAGGCGCGGCGGGTGATCGGCGCGGTGGCTGACGCCACACGCGGCGTGTACCCGAGCGCCACGCCGCTGGCCGGCGCGCTCACCATCGGCGTGACCAGCCTGGTAGCGGGCTACTACCTCTCGGAGGTGTTCGCGCGTTTTCGCCGCACCTGCCCGGACGTGGACCTGCAGGTGGTGGAAGACGCGCCACCCTTCCTCGAACACCTGTTGATCAACGGCGAACTGGACATCGCGATCATGGTGAGCAACGCGCTGGGCGAGCCGCAGGCGCTGATGGCCGAGACGCTTACGCGCTCACCCAACCGCGTGTGGATGGCGGCCGACCATCCGCTGGCCGCGCATTCAGAGGTGAGCCTTGACGAGTGTGTGCAGCACGATCTGGTGGTGCTGCAGGCGGACCGTATCGAGGTGCTGATGCGCAGCGTATGGGCGCGTCACCAGCTGAAGCCCCGCACGGTGTTGCGCACCTCGTCACTGGAGGCAGTGCGCTCGCTGGTGGGGGTGGGGGCGGGGCTGGCGGTGCTGCCCGACTTTCTGTACCGGCCGTGGACGCTGGACGCGGAGCACGTGGAGGTGCGGACCTTGCGCGATGCGGTGCCCACGGTGGATGTGGGGCTGGTGTGGCGGCGCGGTTCACAGCCTCGCGCGGAAGTGCTCGAGTTCATCGAGGTGGCGCGGGACCAGTCGCGGTCCCGGCGTTCTGTGGCCTGAGTTTTTTCTCTGGCTGATCCGGTCATCGGCGACCATGGGGCAGAGCGCCGCTCACCCATGAGCCCGCAAGGTTCAAGCGCGCAATGAATTCCGAGCCCGTTCTTCTTCTCGCAACCGCAACACCCGCCGTTGCACCTTGCCCGTGGTGGTCATGGGAAGGGAGTCAATGAACTCGATCTCTTTCGGGTATTCGTAGGGCGCAAGCTTGCCCTTCACATGCGACTGCAGCTGCTTCACCAGTTCGTCACCCGCCACATGGCCCGCCGCCAGCACCACATAGGCCTTCACCACCGCACCACGCTCGGCATCAGGTTTGGGCACCACCGCTGCATTGGCCACCGCCGGGTGCTTGACGAGACAGTTTTCAATCTCGCTCGGGCCGATGCGGTAACCCGCGGCCTTGAACACGTCGTCGGCGCGGCCCTGGTACCAGAGGTAACCATCGGCATCGCGCGTGGCCAGGTCGCCGGTGCGGCACCAGCTGTTGGCCATGTCGCCGGTGTACTTCGCGCGGGTCGACGCTTCATTCTTCCAGTAGCCCAGAAAAAACACCGGGTCCGGGTCGCCGTACAGATCCAGGCGGTGCACCGCCACCTCGCCCGGCACGCCCGCCGGGCACTCGTCGCCGTTGTCGTCGATCACCGCAACACGGTGGCCTGGGTAGCCCTTGCCCATGGAGCCGGGCCGCGCCGGGTACAGGCGCGCGCAGTTGCCCACGATGTAATTGATCTCGGTCTGGCCGAACATCTCGTTCACAGTCACACCCAGGTGGTCGCGGCACCAGGCGAACACTGCGTCACCCATCGCCTCGCCGGCGCTCATGAGCCCTTGCAGCTTGAACCTGTATTGCTGCTTCGGCGTGGGCACAGCTTTCATCATGGCCTTGAGCGCGGTGGGAAACAGGAAGCTGTGCGTGACGCCGTGGCGCTCGATCAACTCGAAAGCGGTCTGCGGACCGAAGCGCCCGTTGAAGGCCACGATGGGGCGGCCGAAATACAGCGTGGGCAGCAGCGCATCCATGAGGCCACCGGTCCAGGCCCAGTCGGCGGGCGACCAGAACACCGCTTTGGACGGCACCGTGGCATCGAACGGATCGAAGCCGAACCAGTTCTGGCTGCACACGAAACCGGTGAGGTTGCCGATGAGTGCGCGGTGCGGAATCAGCGCTCCCTTGGGGTTGCCGGTGGTGCCGCTGGTGTAAATGAGCACAGCTGCTTCTTCTGCCAAGGTATTGACCGGCGTGAACTCGGCTGGCTCTTGCGCGAGCAGCGCGGTCCAGTCGAGATCGGCGCGCATGCCTTCGGGCGTGCCGTCGCCGTCCACGCCGATCACGCAGCGAAGCAGCGGGCAGTCGTCTCTCACACCCAAAATGTTGGACAACGACGGCTGGTCGCAGATGGCTACCACCGCTTCGCTGTCTTGCAGGCGGAACTCAAGTGCCTCGGGCCCGAAGAGTTGCGACAGCGGCATGCCGACCGCACCCATCTGCAGCACCGCCATGTAAGCCACAGCGGTCTCGAAACGCTGCGGCAGCACGATGGCC
>JANPKR010000552.1:0-3101 GCA_031426175.1 Hydrogenophaga sp.
GCCACGGACGGCTTCTCGGCAATGACCAGCGTTTTGGCTGAACCTTCAGTTTTCATCTCTACAATCAACTTTCCACGCGCGTGTACACGCGCACATGGGCACGCGCACACTCGCGCGCACCTGCATGAAACAACCTTACCAAATAAACCGGCCGTGACGAAAAGCCCCAAAAAGTCGAGCGCGCCCGCTCAAAAACCAGCCCTCGCCCTGAAGGCCGAAGGTGCGGGACGGCGCATTCAGACACGCAAGTCGGGCGTGCACGGCCGTGGGGTCTACGCGGTGGTGGACCTGGCGGAGGGCGAAACGCTCATTGAGTATGTGGGTGAGGTGATCACGTGGGACGAAGCGCTGCGCCGCCACCCGCACGACCCGACCGACCCGAACCACACCTTCTATTTCCACATCGACGAAGAGCACGTGATCGACGCCAAGTTTGGCGGCAACTCGGCGCGCTGGATCAACCACAGCTGCGCCCCCAACTGCGAAGCCGAAGTGGACGAGGGTCGGGTGTTCATCCGCGCGCAACGCAACATCTTGGCTGGCGAAGAACTGTTCTACGACTACGGCCTGGTGATCGACGAGCCTTACACGCCCAAACTGAAGGCCGAGTACCCCTGCTGGTGCGGCGCCAAGAAGTGCCGCGGCACGCTGCTTGCACCCAAGCGCGCTGGCAAAGCGTCGAAACTCGGCTGAACGGCCCATGGCCGACACCCTGATCCGCCACGCAGAAGCCGTCTGGCAGGCGGTCGAACCCACCCTGCCGGGTTTCACGGTCGAGGTGCTGCCCAGCATCGATTCCACCAGCAGCGAACTCATGCGCCGTGCGCGCAGCGGCTTGATGGAGCCGGTCTTGCTGGCGGCCGAGGACCAGACCGCGGGGCGCGGGCGTCTGGGCAAGGGATGGCACAGCAAGCCCGGTCAATCGCTCACCTTCTCCCTCGCCATGCCGCTGGCACCGCAAAGCTGGTCGGGCCTGTCACTGGCGGTGGGTGTGAGCCTCGCCGGCAGCCTGCACCCTGACGTTCGCCTGAAATGGCCCAACGACCTTTGGCTGCACCAGCGAAAGATCGGCGGCATCCTGGTGGAAACCGCCAGCACCGGCGAGGCGGGGCAAAGCCAGCGCATGGTGGTGATCGGTGTGGGCATCAACGTGGCGCGGCCTGAGGCGTCGGTGGTGTCGGCGCTGGTGCGCGACGGCGCTGCGGTCACGGCCATGGCGCCAGCCGGGCTGTCCGAGGTGCTGGTGGGCATCACGCCGGGCGAGGTGCTGGAGCGCGTTGCGCCCGCGCTGGTGCGCGACGTCCAGGCATTTGCCTCGCAAGGCTTTTTGGCGTTTGCACAGCGTTTTGCCCAGCTGGATGCTCTGCAGGACCAGGCGGTGCGGCTGTCCGATGGCACACACGGCACGGCCTGCGGTGTGAATGATGAGGGCGCGCTGCAGGTGCTCACCGAGCGCGGCATGCAGACGGTGACCAGCGCCGAAGTGAGTGTGCGTCCATGCTGAAGTGGGCCTTGTGGTTGCTGGTGCTCGGCAACGCCGGCTACTTTGCGTGGTCTCAGGGTCACCTGGACACGCTGGGCCTGAAGCCCTCCGAGCAACGCGAGCCGCAGCGCATGGCGCAGCAGGTGCGCCCCGAGGTCTTGCGTCTGCTCAACGGCCCGCGAGCCGAAATTCCGCTTGCGGCACCAACGGCCGCAACCACGGCAACACCAGCCTCAGCACCAGCAACGCCCGGAGTGGCTGCGGTGGCACCGACGCCTCCCGCCTCCCCCGTGGTCGAGCAGGTGATCCCCACACCGGCGCCGCCGCCCACAGTGGCGGTTGCGGCCGGCAACGGTCCGCGCGCATGCTGGCAAGTGGGAGGTTTCACCGACGATCAGGCCGAACTGCTGCGCGCCGAACTGGCCCTTCTGGGACTGCCCGCTTCAGGCTTTGCCTTCACCGAGGTGCGCAGCGGCGGCCGCTGGATCGTCTACATGGGTCGCTACGACAACCAGCAGCAGGCCGATCGCAAGAAAGAGGAACTGCGGGCGCTGGGTGTGTCGTTTCGCGAGATCAACGCGCCGGGACTCGCTCCCGGCCTGGCCCTGGGCACTTACTCCAGCGAAGCGGCGGCGCAACAGGCCCTGCAGAAGGCCGAGCGAGACGGCATTCGCACAGCCAAGGTGGCGCAGGAGCGGGCCGAAAGCCAAAGCCTCACGGTGCGCCTGCCAGCGATCACCGAGACCCAGCGCGCAGCCATCGACGGCCTGGGCCAGGCCATGGCCGGCAAGCGTCTGCAGCGCTGCGGCTGACAGGAAGTTGTCTTGTCAGGCCTCGCGGCGCGCGCGACGCTGCTGCCAGCACACCGCCAGCACCCAGGCCCACAAGGCCATTCCCCAGAACACGCTGGTGGAGCCGCCGCCACCACCACCGCTCGTGGCGGGGAAGGCCGCGACCACGGTCACGGTGTCGCTGCCGCTGCGGGGCGTGCTAGCGTTGTCCGTGACGGTGAGCCGGAACTCATAAGTGGCCTGCGCGTTGGGCAGGCTTGCGCCGGCGATGGCCGTTGATGCGTTGGTGATGGCCACGGTCGGTCCACTGACCTGGGTCCACTGGTGGCTGACGATGCTGCCTGTGAGAGCGACGCTGGCGGAGCCATTGAGCGTGATCGCGGTGCCCGGGGTCACGGTGCCGATGGGGGTGATCACGGCCGCAGGTCCAGTGGCCAGCTGGACCGATGCAGCAGCGTCGAGCAGGCCAGCGCCGCAGGTGGAGGTGGTGCAGTTGCAGAGGCCGCTGCTGGGCAGGGTGCATTGACTGAAACCAGCGTTGACATGGGCCCTGGCGCCAAGCTTCATGCGTTCGATCAACGCTGTTGGCGTCAGCGCGCTGTTGACAGACAGCATGAGACTGGCCACACCCACGGCCTGGGGCACAGCAAAGCTGGTACCTTGTTTGTAGCCCAGCCCGTTGACGCCCGGGCCAGTGGTCCCGTTGTTGTCGGTGGAGAGCAGCAGGTTCACGCCGCTGGCCTCGTCGGAGCCGCCCGGCGCAGAAAGGGCCACCTGCGGCCCGAAGCTGGAGTAGTCGGTCTTGGCGCCGTCCTTGCGCACGGCCG
>JANPKR010000553.1:0-9459 GCA_031426175.1 Hydrogenophaga sp.
TTGAAGAGGACGCGGTAGGTGCTGGCGGGGAAGCTGTTGGCGTGGGAGAAGATGATCAGCGACATGCCTTAAATCAGCTTCTCTCTGGCGTTCGATATCTTCTTCAGCGGCTGGTTGCGTGCGCCGGTGCTCAGCAGCGGCACATCGGTGTGGGCACCGTCCCAGGTCGGGTCTTCGATGCTGTCGAACACCTCGCGCAGCTTCTGGCCCCAGGTGTTGTGCAGCATGCGGAAGTAGGGGTTGTCGTTGTCGATGCAGGTGATTTTGTCGGACTTCAGCTGGTTGGCTTCGTACACCACCAGGTCCAGCGGCAAGCCCACCGACAGGTTGGACTTGAGCGTGGAGTCCATCGACACCAGCACGCACTTGGCGGCTTCGTCCAGCGGCGTCTCGGGGGCAATCACGCGGTCGAGCACCGGCTTGCCGTACTTGGATTCACCCACCTGGAAAAACGGTGTCTCGGTCGTGGCCTCGATGAAGTTGCCCGCCGAATACACCTGGAAAAGGCGCATGCCTTCACCCTGGATCTGCCCACCGAAAATCATGGACACGTTGAATTCGACGCCCGAGCGCTGCAGCGATTCGCCGTCGCGCTCGTACACATGGCGCACCGCTGCGCCCAGCACGCGCGCGGCATCGAACATGCTGCGCGCGTTCCAGATTGTGATCGGCTCGCCACCGTCGACGTCTTCGAGCTGCTCGACCTGCAGGATCTCGCGCACCGACTGCGAGACGCTCAGGTTGCCGGCCGAGAGCAGGCACATGAAGCGGTCGCCCGGCTTTTCGTAGACGATCATTTTTCGGAAGGTGCTGATCTGGTCCAGGCCCGCGTTGGTGCGCGAATCGGACAGGAAGACCATGCCGGCGTTGAGCTTGACGGCGACGCAGTAAGTCATGATGAAGAGGCCAGTTTCTTGAGTGTGTAGAGCTGTTCCAGCGCTTCGCGCGGGCTCAGGGTGTCGGGATCGATTTTTTCCATCGCGCTTTGCAGGGGGTGGGCGTCGCCCTCCAGTGTCGCAGGTGGCGGCGCGAACAGGTCGACCTGGCTGCGGCTTTCCTCGCTCTGGGCTTCCAGCGCTGCCAGGGCGTGGCGCGCATGTTGAACCACGCCGGCTGGCACACCGGCCAGCCGCGCGACCTGGATGCCGTAGCTGCGGCTGGCCGGGCCGGGCTCGATTTGGTGAAGGAACACGATGCCGCCCGCCTTGCCTCCAGCCTTTCCCGTTGACTCCACCGCGCTCACGTGCACGTTCACCGCGGCGTGGTGGCCGGCTGGAAATTCGGTGAGCTCGAAATAGTGGGTGGCAAACAGCGTGAAGGCGCGGGACTTGTCGTGCAGGTGCGTGGCTATGCCGCCGGCCAGGGCCAGGCCGTCGAAGGTGGATGTGCCGCGGCCGATCTCGTCCATCAGCACCAGGCTCTCGGGTGTGGCCGCGTGCAGGATCTGCGCGGCCTCGGTCATCTCCACCATGAAGGTGGACTGCGCGTTGGCCAGATCGTCGGCCGCACCGATGCGGGTGTGGATGGCGTCGATCGGCCCCAGCCGGCAGGAGGCTGCAGGCACAAAGCTGCCCATGCTGGCCAGCAGCACGATCACCGCGACCTGGCGCATGTAGGTGCTCTTGCCGCCCATGTTGGGACCGGTGATCACCTGCATGCGCTGCTTGGGGCCGAGCACCGTGTCGTTGGCGATGAAGCTGCCACCGCTGGTTTCGTTGAGCCGCGCTTCCACCACCGGGTGTCGGCCCCCGCGGATGTCGATGCAGGGTTCGGGCACGAACTGCGGCGCGGCCCAGTTCAAGGTGAGCGAGCGTTCGGCCAGCGCACACAGCGCATCGAGCGCGGCCATGGCGCGTGCCAGCTGGGTGAGCGGTGCAATGAAGGCCTGCAACTGGTCGAGCAACTGCTCGTAGAGCCACTTCTCCCGCGCCAGCGCCCGGTCCTGCGCCGACAGCGCCTTGTCCTCGAACGCCTTGAGTTCGGGCGTGATGAAGCGCTCGGCGTTCTTGAGGGTCTGGCGGCGACGGTAGTCGTCGGGCACCTTGGACGCCTGGCCCTGCGTGACCTCGATGTAGAAGCCGTGCACCTTGTTGAACTGCACGCGCAGGTTGGTGATGCCGGTGCGGGTGCGCTCGCGCTGCTCCAGCTCGATCAGGAAACCGTCGCAGTTGTTCTGGATGGCGCGCAGTTCGTCGAGCTCGGCATCGAAGCCGTCGGCGATCACGCCGCCGTCGCGCACCAGCGCGGCGGGTTCGGCCAGCAGGGCGGCGCGCAACAGCTCGCCACACGCGTCGGGCGGCGTGAGGTGTGTGCCGATACCGTGCAGCAGGCCACCCGTATCTTGCACGCCGAGCTGGCGAGCCAGTTGCTGCGCACGCGCCAGCGTCTGGCCCAGGCCCACCAGCTCGCGCGGCTTCACCTGGCGCAGGGCTGTGCGTGCGGTGATGCGCTCCACGTCGCTGGCGCCCTTGAGCGATGCTCGCAGGCTCTGCCACAGACCGCCGCGCAAGGTGTTGATGGCGGCGAGGCGCGCGCGCGCCTGCGCGCGGCCGCGCCGAGGCTCCAGCAGCCAGCTGCGCAGGGCGCGGCTGCCCATGCCGGTGCAGCACACGTCGAGCAGCGAGAGCAGCGTGGGGCTGGTCTCGCCGCGCAGGGTCTGGATGAGTTCGAGGTTTCGGCGGGTGTTCTGCGGCAGGTCGATCAGCTCGCCGCTGCGCGCCACCTGCAGGCTCTTCACATGGGTGAGTGCGCGACCTTGCGTGTGTTCCGCGTAGTTGAGCAGGGCCGACGCAGCAGCGTGAGCGTCGCCCAGGTCTTGCGCGTCCCATGCGGCGAGGCTTGCGGCCTGCAGTTGCTCCAGCAGTTTGCGCTGGCCCAGGCCCGCGTCAAACGCCCAGGCCGGCCGAAGCACGGCCACCAGCCGCTGGCCGTTGGTCTGGCTGGCCAACGCCTGCACGGTCTTCTCGAAGGTGGTGGAGGTGTCCGCGCTGTAGAGCAGCTCACCCGGGTTCACGCGCGCCACCCAGTCGGCGAGTTCGTCGCTGGCGCACTGCGCGAGGAACACGATGCCCTGCGTGACCGACATCCAGGCCAGACCGCAACCGGTGCGCGCGCCGGGGTGCACCGCCATCAGCAAGGCCTCGGACTTGTCGGACAGCAGTTCGCTGTCGGTGAGCGTGCCGGGCGTGACCACACGCACCACCTTGCGCTCCACCGGCCCCTTGGCCGTGGCCACGTCGCCCACCTGCTCGCAGATGGCGACCGACTCGCCCAGCTTGATCAGGCGCGCCAGATACGTGTCGACCGAATGAAACGGCACGCCGGCCATCACCACCGGCTGCCCGCCCGACTGGCCGCGCTGCGTGAGCGTGATGTCGAGCAGGCGTGCGGCCTTTTCGGCGTCGGCAAAGAACAGCTCGTAAAAATCGCCCATGCGGTAGAACAACAGCGTGTTCGGGTACCCGGCTTTCAGGCCGAAGTACTGCTGCATCATGGGGGTGTGCCCAGACAGATCGCCTGCGGCGTGTGGCTGGTTGGCGGTGTCCTGGATCATTGAGGGCTCAGGCCGAGGGCGGCGCGTGAACCGTCTTCTTCACGAGAAAGACGACGACGGGCCGAAATACAACGACACAAGTGAACGCGACCGGGAAGGCCACGGCATAGCCGTGCAGGACGCGGGCGAAGTAGCCCCCGCTCAGGCCGGTGTTGATGGCGGTCAGCGCTGCGCTCACCAAGAAGGCAATGATCCCGGCCATGTAGGCGGCGAAGGCGATGCCGGAGAGCTTGTGGGGCAATTTCATGGGGTGTTGTCAGAAAAGCACTGCGGTGGAGCGTCAGCGCCGAGCACCCGCCGCGCGCCTTGAGATGGCGGCGGGAATCGGGCTCAACGATTCTGGCACGAGATGTGGAGGCCCATGGCTCAGGCGGTTGCCGCTTCCAGCTGCGAGCGCAGAGCCGCCACCTCATCGCGCAGCACGGCGTTGTCCGCCTCCAGCCGAGCCACTTTCACCCGCAGGCTGGTGATGTCTTCGGAAGGCGCAGCGGCTTGTGCTTCTTCATCCGCCGCGGGCAACCTGCGGCGGGATTCGCGCGCCCGCTTGGCCGCCAACTTGAGTTCGTCTTTGCCGGCCAGGGCGGCGGCTGCTTGTTCCTGGGCTGGCAGGCTGGCCACCGCGGCTGCGGCGTTGAGGGAAATGGCACCGGACTTCAACGCTTCCACCAGTTCGGGCGCCGCCTGTCTCTGGATTTTCTCGATCTGTACCACCTGGCTGCTGCTCAGCCGCGCCGCCTTGGCGATGTCTTCCCGGCTGTGCAGTGTTCGCAGCGCAGGCGCCACCGGGCTGTCGGAGGGCGAGCTGCTCAGGACGCCGTGGGGTGGCAGGTCTTCGGGTGAGGGGGCCGAGGCCAGAAAGCGCGAACGCCGCTCGGCCAGGATCCCCCGCTTTCGCAGGGCCAGCACACCGCGCTGGAAATCCGACACGCTGCGCCGGCCCAGGTGCTGGTCGATCATCCACAGGTGCACGTCTTCGATCGACCGAAACTGCGTGTTTTGCACCGTCTGAAAAGGCAGACGGTGTTTCTGGCAGATGCCGTAGCGGTTGTGCCCGTCCACCAGCACATCGCCCCACAGCACCAGCGCATCGCGGCAGCCCTCGGCGAGGAGGCTCCGCTCCAGCGCATCGAATTCGTCCTGGGTCAGGGGGTCGATGTAGGCTTTGAGGTCCGGATTGATGGTGATTTGCATGGGCTGGGCAGCGGGGTGAGGGCGCAAGGTGGAAGGGGGCGCATTTTAGTTGGCCCGATGTTTGCATTCAGAGCGTGCTCTCCCTTTGGGTGGGCGCGTACATTAGGACAGGTCATAAAAGGCACCTTGCCTTTGTGCGGACACCGGTACCCGTCCACTCCAACCCCGAACACGCATGTCAGAAGCTGCATCAGAGCCTGATTCCAGCCCGCAGGTCGTTCCACCGTTTGTCCCGGCGTCGGCAGGGGCTTCCATTCTTCCTTTTGATGCCATCTTCATGGCCGCGCCGTTGCCGGCGTCGGTGTCCCGCTGGCACGATGGCCGGCTGCTGGCGGTCAACGATGCCTGGGTGGCGATCACGGGGCTGTCGCGTGAAGAAGCCATGGGCCGCACCACAGTGGAGCTGGGGCACTGGCCGGGAACCGCGGAACGAGACCGCTTTCTGCTCGACCTGCCGGGCCCCGACGAGGTACAGGTGCTCCACTTCAAGGGTGGACATGCGCACCGGGTTCGCATGCACGCTACCGCGCTGGAGGGCACAACCGAGAAGCTGTTGCTGGTCTATTTCACCGAAACGACGCGCGAACTGGAGGCCGAAGCGGCTCTTGCCCAGTCGAACACCGCCCTGAAACAGGCCAACGTGGAATTGCAGCAGCGTGTGGAGCTGCACATTGCGATCGAGAAGCTGGCCCGGGTGGGCCATTGGATGAATGGCGAGGTCGGGGAGCATGTTCAGTGGTCGCCGGGCCTCTTCGACATCGCTGGAGTGACATACCAGAACCCGGTGCCGAGGGCAGTCGGGCGCGGCGGCGTCCACCCCGACGACATGCCGGCCTGGCTGGAAGCCCGGGCAGCGCTGGACAGCCGGGAAGTCGAGTTCCGCTGGCTTCGGCCCGACGGTCAGCAGCGCTGGTTTCGCACCCGCCTGAGCCAGACTTCGGTGGCGGGCAATCCCAAGGTCGACTTTGGTGTGGTGCAGGACATCACAACCGAGCGGCAAGCCACCGAGCAGTTGGCCCGGCAGCTCGACCTGCTGCAGAACATCGCCCAGCGCGTGCCAGGCATGATGTTTCAGGCGAACCTGTCGCCTCATGGCCGCAGCACCATCCTGTATGTGAACGACGCGGCGCGCGAGATGCTGGGTGTGGAGCCGAAAGATCTGCAGAGCGACGCGCGCATTCTTTTCCAGCGGGTGCATGCCGACGATCGGGCCGATGTCATCGCCTCGCTGGACACCTCCGCGCGCGAGCTGACCGTCTGGCGCCAGACCTACCGCGTGGATCTGCCAGAACGCGGCCTGCGCTGGTACCGGGTGGAGGCCGTTCCCCAGCGCGAACACGATGGTTCGGTGATCTGGCACGGGTTCACGTCCGACGTCACCGAAGCACGATTGGCCGCTCAGCGTGTCGAGCGGCAGCAGCGCATGCTGGAAGCGGTTCGCCGGGCACAGGCGCTGTTCATCGAAACCGAAGACAAGCGAGGTGCCTTCGAAGGATTGCTGGACGCGTTCATCCAGCTCACGAACAGCGGCTACGGCTTCGTGGGCGAGGTGCTGTACGACGTGAACGACAAGCCCTACCTGCGCACGCATGCGATCACCAACATCGCCTGGGACGAAGCGTCGCGGCGCCTGTATGAGGACCAGCTCGATGCCGGCATGACATTCAGCAACCTCAAGACCTTGTTTGGTCGAGCCCTCTCCACAGGTCTACCCGTGATCGCCAACGACCCACGGACCGATCCGCGAGCTGCCGGCATGCCCAAGGGTCACCCACCCATGGACGCGTTCCTCGGCATTCCCCTGGCCGTGGGGGACCGGCTGGTGGCGATGGTCGGCCTGGCGAACCAGCCCGCGGGTTACAGCGAGGCCGACATCGAGTTCTTGCAACCGCTGCTGGGCGCCGTGCGTCAACTGGTTTTGGCCTGGCGCGGTACGCAAGAGCGCAAGCGCACCCGTAACCAGCTGGAGGCCACGAGCGCCTTGTTGGCGGAGAAGAGCGCGGCTTTGCAGGCCACGCTGGACAGCATCAGCCAGGGGCTGATCAAGATCGATGCCCAGGGTCGGGTGCTCTTCTACAACCGCCGGGTGCTTGAGTTGCTGGATCTGCCAGATGAGTTGATGTCCACAAGGCCCACGCAATACGAGGTGTTGAGCTTTCAGCAAAAACGCGGCGATTTCGGAACCGACCTGGAACTTGTCGAGCCTGCTGCCAGGCGCTACCTGGAGCAACGCGGATCGGGCGTGCTTCCGAGCAACTACTGGCGCAAGACCAAGGACGGGCGAACGCTCGAAATTCGGTCCCGCATGCTGGCCGACGGTGGCATCGTGCGGACCTTCAACGACGTCACCTCTTACATCTCGACTCAGGAAGCCCTGCGCGAGGAGCGGCAGCGCCTGGCCTGGGTGTTGGACGCCACGCGCCCCGGCATCTGGGAGACGAACCTCACCGAGTTGACGCTGTCGATCAACGAGCGCTGGGCCGAGATGCTGGGCTACACGCTGGCTGAGCTGGAGCCGGTCACCCGCCAAACGTGGCGCTCCCGAGTGCACCCGGACGATCTGGTGAAAGCCGACGTTGTGCGCGATCGCCACCTGAGCGGCGAGCTGCCGTTCTACGACTGCGATCTGCGCCTGAAGCACAAGGAAGGTCACTGGGTCTGGATCAACACCCGGGGCCGGGTGCATCAACGCGACAGCGACGACCGTGCCCTGTACATGTCGGGCACGCACCTGGACATCAGCGAGCGGGTGGCTGCGCAGGAGCAGATCCACGCGCTCAACGCCAGCCTGGAGCAGCGTGTGCGCGAGCGCACGGCCGAACTGGAGCGAACGATGCGGGACATGGAGGCGATCTCGTATTCGATTGCGCACGACCTTCGTGCGCCGCTGCGTTCAGTGAATGGATTTGCGCAGGTGATCCTTGAAGAGGAGGGTGACCGGTTCAGCGAGAACGGGCGCCAGATGTTCGAGCGCATCGCGCGCTCGTCGCGCAACATGGGCCAGATGATCACCGACATGCTGGAGCTGCTGCGTGTCGTGCAGGTCGAGCTCGATGCCCAGCCGGTGCGCATGTCCGAACTGGTTGGCGCGGTAGCGGATTCACTGGCGCCGCAGGTGCCCGAAGCCCGGATCGAGGTGGGCGCCCTGCCCGACGCGCTGGGCGACGCCACGCTCCTGCGGCAGGTGCTGAGCAACCTGCTGGACAACGCATTGAAATACTCACGCCACCAGAGCGAGCCCATGGTGATGGTGGGTTTTGATGGCGGCGCCAGCGCGTATTTCGTTCGCGACAACGGCATGGGGTTCGACATGGCGCGCGCCAACAAGCTGTTCGGCCTGTTTCAGCGACTGCACACCGGCACCGATGTGCCTGGCATGGGTGTGGGCCTGGCCATCGTGGCACGCATCATCGAGCGCCACGGCGGCCGTATCTGGGCCGAATCGGCGCCGGGGCAGGGTGCTTGCTTCTGGTTCCGCGTGCCGCAGGCCTGAGCCTCAGAAGGGCGCGTCGCCCTGGCTGGTGGTGTCTGCCGGGGGTGTTTCAGCGGCGGGTGCTTCCGCTGCGGGTGCGCCGATGGTGCGTGCTTGCCGCACCGAGGCCTTGTCGCCCGCGCTGGCGAACTTGCTGTACTTGCTTGTCACACCGACCAGCTGGCCGTAGATCTTGGGGTTGGCGGCCATGCATTCCTTTTGTTCCAGGAAGTCGGCTTCGCCGGTGAAGTTGCCGATCAGGCCACCGGCTTCGGTGACCAGCAGCGCACCGGCGGCCACGTCCCAGGGCGACAGGCCCATCTCGAAGAATCCGTCGGTGAAGCCTGCGGCCAGGTAGGCCAGGTCGAGCGCGGCCGAGCCGGGGCGGCGCACGCCGGCCACACGCGGCATCACATCGCCCAGCATCTGCAGGTAGGTTTGGAAGGCGTCGCCCGGGCGGAACGGAAAGCCGGTGGACATCAGGCAGTCGCGCAGCGTGGTGCGCTTGGCCACGCGGATGCGGCGGTCGTTCATGTACGCACCGCGCCCGCGCGTGGCGCAGAAGAGGTCGTTGCGGGTCGGGTCGTAGATCACGGCTTGTTCGAGCTTGTTGCCCACCATGAGCGCGATGCTCACGCAGTAGACAGGAAAGCCGTGAATGAAATTGGTGGTGCCGTCCAGTGGATCGATGATCCAGACATGGTCTGCGCCGCCATGCCGTCCTTCGCGCTTGCCCGACTCTTCGGCCCAGATCGCGTGGTCGGGGTAGGCGGTGAGCAAGGTGTCGATGATCGCGGCCTCGGCGGCCTGATCAACTTCGGTCACGAAATCGTTGGTCTGCTTGACCGAAACGCGGACCGATTCCACATCCAGTGCGGCGCGGTTGATGATGGTGCCGGCAAGGCGTGCGGCCTTGATGGCCACGTTGAGCATGGGGTGGAGCGTGGACGACATGAATTGTGAACCTCGGCGCGACACGGAAGCAGCGCGCAGCAGTGGAAGAGCAGCTGGATGCGCCCCGGCGATGCGGGACGGCGACAATGAGCGAGATTTTACCGCCACCTCCACACCCCAGCCTGCGCACCCGTTTTGTATTGATCCAGACCAGCCACGCCGGCAATGTGGGCGGCGTGGCACGCGCCTTGAAAGTGATGGGTTTTGACGACCTGGTGCTGGTGCAGCCGCGCTGGGCCAACGTGCTGCGCCGCGAGGAAACCATCCAGCGCGCCAGCGGCGCCAACGA